>NZ_PIJG01000081.1:0-6320 GCF_002809955.1 Geobacillus sp. Manikaran-105 | reverse complement strand
TCAACATGCGATTCACCTCCTTGTCTATCAATATTCACATCATAGACAAGGAAAGAAGAAAATATTCAGCTCACTTTATGATGTGGCTGAATAGTTACGGGCACCGCTTATGCGAAGGTTAACTTTTCAATGAGCATATATATAGATTCCAACTCTAAAAATACACTTAATTTAAATCATGAAATGGGTTATGCTATTGGAAAAGGGTATAAAAGTGGAGGAACAGCATTAAAAACTAACTTGGATACGGCATTTATTCAGTTGAAAAAGGATTCTAAATCTCAATATGGATTTATTATTGTAACTAGTTACCCTAAATATAAATAAGTAATAAGAGGTGTAAGAGATGGATATAAGAAAAGAGTTTGAAACCCTCCAGTATTTTTTTGATTCATATTATAATCAGACTTTTTTCGACGCAAGATTAGAAGATAAATTTTTAGAGTTTCTTAATGAAGAACCTAAATGGGTACCAAAGGCGCTGAAACAGGAAATTCAAAAGTTAGAACAAATATATAATAATAAAGATATTGAGACATGGAAAAAAATAGAGGAACTAGTGCATGAAAATAGTATGCGATATTTTCCATACGAAGATGGTAAAGAGTTTATTGAAATAGCCAGTAAATTATTAAAAAATGTATAATGTTAAAATTGAAATAATGTTAAGCCTACTCCCCATGAGTAGGCTTTTTGTTCATAAAAAACATCCATGAGTAAACTTTACTCCCCACCCAGGCATGAAAATCCATCTCTCCTTCCATAATGGAGGATGGAGCTTGAGTTCTTTGACGAGCAGCGGCGGAGCGGCGGCATCGACGACGACTCCGCGACGGCCTGTTGACCACGTGTAAGTCCCGAGCCGGTGGTTGACCGTTTCACCGTTGACGGTCAACCACCGGCTCGATATTGCCGAATGAACAGCCGGAAAGCCATAGAAGTAAAATCAGACCTGGGGCCCATCGTATTCGCATAGAGAATTCCCCTTTTTAAATATAGACGTCTTTTTAACCGATAGGTTGCATGAATATGTTCCCGAATGGCCTTTGATCCGGTGACTGAGCGTCCACTCGGAAGAAGAAGATAAGAGATGGATTGGAGTAAGCGAGCGATAAAGAAGGACGTTGCAGCCGTTACTTATTTTTCCGCAACTTCGACTCTTCCCTTTTGCTTCTCCTTAGCTAGCTTCTTATCCCATTTAAATACTTTGTTGAGTAGTTTATAGATCGTTTTGCTTTCTTTAGCAAAGAGTGGTCCCAATATGGCCAACATGAGAACGTAAAGTGCGGTAAAAGGCGTCAGTATCGGGCTTAACCCCGCTGTAATCCCCAGATTTGCAACGATGATGGAAAACTCTCCACGCGCGGTGATTGTCAAACCAATATTTGTAGAGGCTTTGTAGGACAACCCGGCCTTTCTTCCAGCAATCATTCCTGCCACGATATTGGCCATTAGAGTGACGATAACAGCCCCTAATGATAACCAAAACGCATCAATTAACGTTGACGGTTCGATACTCAAACCGAAGCTAAAGAAAAAAATCGCTCCAAAGAAGTCACGGAATGGAACAACTAAATGTTCGATTCGATCGCGGTGTTCCGTTTCTGAAAAGACAAGTCCAAGCAGTAAGGCTCCGATGGCTTCAGCAACATGCATCGTTTCGGAAAAGCCGGCGACAAAAAAGAGAATGGCAAAGATGACGATGATGAATATTTCATCGGATTTGATATTCAACCATTTGTTAAGCAGAGGAGCACCCTTACGAGCGATGATAAAAAATAGCAACATATAAGCAACAGATGTTAAAACAGATAGGCTGATTCCGAAAAAGGAGGTGGAGCCAGCTAGCAAAACACCTGACATTGTCGTTAAAAATAAGGCGAGGAAAATATCATCAAACAGAATCATCCCCAAAATGAGCTCTGTTTCAGGATTGGCCGTTCTCCTTAAATCAACAAGAACTTTGGCCACGATAGCGCTTGATGATACACTGAGGAGTCCAGCAATAAGAAGCGTTTCCATCCATGGCATTCCGACGGCCTTGCCATAAAGCAATCCTAAAACAAAGTTCATTGTGACGTAGATGCTTCCGCCGACCACGATGTTTTTTCCGGATTTAATCAGTTTACCAACAGAAAATTCAAGTCCTAAATAAAACAGTAAAAAAAGTACCCCGATCCTGCCTAAAAACTGGATAATTTCATTGCTTTGAATAAAAGTGAGGTCAATAATCCCGATTGTGGGGGCATGGGGCCCGACCAGCATGCCGATCACGATCAAAAACGGGATAATGGAGAAGTTTAATTTATTGGCAATGATCGACCCAATGGCGACTAGGACGAGTGCCGTTCCTACTTCGAATACTAAATGGTTCATCTATTCCCATCACTCCTTATTTGATAGTAAATGACTAATGATCTCCTTGATTTGCTGTCTTTCTCCAGACATAATCAAGGTATCTCCAGCTTCAATCAATGTATTTGGACCGGGATTATGGGATTTTTGGGAATGTTTCTTTTTGATAGCGATGACAGTGACACCGAAACGGTTCCTAATATCAAGTTCACCAATTTTTTGATTTACAGCGGGGGCGTTTGGCTCCACTTGAAACCACTCGATAATGAGATCGTCAAAGGCAAACTCAATCGTTTCGAGCGCCTTTGGTTTATATGCCATTCCTCCAATGATTCCTGCAATTTGGCGCGCTTCTTGGTCGCTTAAGGTCACGCTGCTAACGACTTCATCATAATCCTCTGCGTCAAAGTGATAAATTTCCCTTCGCCCATCGTCATGGATCACAATGACAAGCTTATCTTTGTTTCGCGTAATAATTTCAAACTTGTACCCAATTCCCGGCAATTCGCTTTCTCGGATATTCATGATCAAAGATTCCTCCTTGCTTATATTTTGATTATATTGGAGTTTTTTCCTTTTCTGTTATCTACTTTGTCTATGAGGGCGGTGATTTAGTGCAAAATACCTCGGATCCCAGTCGTTTTTCAATTAGAGAAGCCTTGTGGAATCAGCTTTCTTTTTTGGCAAAATGCCGCTGATTTGCACGTGACAGCGGTTTTTCACCTCCCTCCTATAGTTATTATAACAGTAAAAACGTTTTTTTTTTCACTTTTTTAGCTCAGCTAGCTGTTTGAAGGTGATTGAGGAGGAAATATACATATCGGTGGTTTTTCTAGTCTTTTCCGTTTGTATGTTAAGCATAGTGAACGCTTTCTCTCATTTATGCTTACGTTTAAAAGTGGAGGGATCCGGTTTGGGATGATAAAAATCATTGGTGGAAGGGAATGTTGTTTTTTGCCGGCCGTTTAGGCCACAATGGGAATGAACACGTAATATGAGAGTGTCTAGGCAAAGGGGGCTGACGTGATGAACGAACGAATTGAACGCGACTCGCTCGGCGAGGTGAAGGTGCCGGCCGATAAATACTGGGGGGCGCAGACGGAGCGAAGCCGGCAAAACTTTCGCATCGGCAAAGAAACAATGCCGCTTGAACTCATTTATGCCTATGCCGAGCTGAAAAAGGCGGCGGCGATCGTGAACCATCAGGCTGGAAAGCTGAGCGAAGCGAAGCAGCGGGCGATTGTGGCCGCGTGCGAGGAAATTTTGGCGGGCCGATGGGATGACCATTTTCCACTCGTCGTCTGGCAGACGGGAAGCGGGACGCAGACGAATATGAACGTCAACGAAGTCGTGGCGAGGAGGGCGAATGAGCTGCTAGGTGACGGGGAGGGGCGCATTCACCCAAACGATGATGTCAACATGTCGCAAAGCTCGAACGATACATTCCCGACGGTGATGCATATCGCGATCTACATGAAAATCCAAACACATCTCCTGCCGGCGCTTGATGGCTTGATCGGAACATTCGCTGCGAAAGAACGCCAATATGAAAAGACGATCAAAATCGGGCGCACCCACTTGCAAGACGCGACGCCGCTCACATTTGGGCAGGAGATTTCCGGCTGGCGGACGATGCTGGAAAAAAGCAAGGCCATGATCACCGAAGCGAGTGAGAAGCTGCTTGATTTGGCGATCGGCGGCACGGCGGTCGGAACCGGAATCAATGCGCCGCCGGGATTTGGCGAACAAGTGGCCGAGCAGCTGAAGGCGCAAACCGGCTATCCATTCCGTTCGGCAACAAACAAATTCCATGCGTTGACCAGCCATGACGAGATTGTTTACGTCCACGGGGCATTGAAAGCGCTCGCTGCCGATTTGATGAAAATCGCCAACGACATCCGCTGGCTGGCGAGCGGGCCGCGTTCCGGGCTCGGGGAGATCACGATTCCAGCCAATGAACCGGGGAGCTCGATCATGCCGGGGAAAGTGAATCCGACGCAAAGCGAAGCGATGACGATGGTCGCTGTTCAAGTGTTCGGCAACGACGCCACGATCGGTTTTGCGGCAAGCCAAGGCAACTTCCAATTAAATGTGTTCAAGCCGGTCATCGCCTATAACGCCATTCAGTCCGTGCAGCTGCTCGGCGATGCGATTCGTTCGTTTGATGAGCGGTGCGCCAAAGGGTTGGAGGCGAATGAAGCGAAAATGAAAGAATACGTAGAGCGGTCGCTCATGCTCGTGACGGCGCTGAGCCCGCATATCGGCTATGACCGGGCGGCGGAAATCGCGAAGCTCGCCCATCGCGAAGGGTTGACGCTCAAGGAAGCGGCATTGAAAACCGGGTATGTGACAGCTGAGCAGTACGAAGAATGGGTGAGGCCGGAGAAGATGATTTAGCGGCACAAAACGACGGGTAGATCAGCCGTGAGCGAATAGGCGGGCCAAAAACGCTCATCCCGATTCAAGGGATGAGCGTTTTTCCATTGAGACAGCCTCCTGCCGCCAGCTGGCTGCTTTGCACCGGGCAAATGTTAAGCAAACAGGCGAATGAGTTCATTAATCGACAAGACGGCAAACAGCGCCAGACAAAGAACGAGCAGCGCATTCGAGAGCCAATGGTTGCGCCCTTCGTCCGGAAGCGCTTTTTTCGAATTGAGCAAATAAAGAAGCGTCACAGCCAAAAATGGCATAAACAGCGCGCCGAGCGCCCCGTAGGCGATGATGAGTCCGACCGGCTTGCCGATGAAATGCAAGAGCATCGGCGGGAAGGTGAGCCAAAAGACGTAGAAGCGGAACGCTTTTGACTGGTTGAGCGATTCGGCGCCAACCGGCGTTTTCCGCATGTTGCGAACAAAATCGGCGAACAAATACGAAACGCCGTTCCAAACGCCGATGACCGATGTAAATGACGCCGACCAAAAGCCGAGCAAAAAGAGCCAACGGGCGGCCGGGTGCAGCTCGTTGCCCATGATCGAAGCGAATGACACAAGCCCCTGCTCACCGCTGATCGTCGTGTCAGTGCCGTACAACAAGGCGGCCCCAAGCACGAGAAGCGACAACGTAAAGATGGCGGTGACAATATAAGCGACAGCGGAATCATAGCGCATCGGCGATACGTAAGCTCGCCCTTTCCAGCCGTTTTCCTGCAGCCAATATCCGTATGACGCCATGGTGATGGAGCCGCCGACGCCGCCGATCAGCCCGAGAGCATACAAAAGCGACCCTTTCGGCAAATCCGGAACGGCCGTTTTCCAAAGATCATCGAGCTGCGGCAGGACAAGAAGCGCCGAGCCGACCACGGTAATGAACATGAGCCCGACGAGCACATTCATGACCCGCTCAAACAATTGGAATCGGCCGGACCAAGTAATCGCAAAGCCAGCCACCCCATGGATGACGGCCCACGCCCAAAGCGGAATGGACGGGATCATCGCTGACATCGCCAAGGCGCACGATGACGTACCGGCCGCGCCGTATACGAATCCCCAAATAATGGCGTACACGCCAAAATAGATTGAGGCCCATTTCCCCATTGACTGCCAGCCTTCGAAAATGGTTTTGCCGCTGAGCAAATGCCAACGGCCGACCCCTTCATTCAACACAAACTTGAACAATGCACCGACGATGATCGCCCACATAAAGACAAGGCCGTAGTTCGTTCCGGCGACAAGGGCGGCCACCAAATCCCCGGCCCCGACTCCGGTCGCTGCGACGATCAGCCCCGGGCCGATCATCGTCCACTTCGATTTCCCCATTTTTCTCTTCCCCCTTGTTGCAAATGGATTCCAAAAGTTCCGTATATTCGATATTATAGTAATAGTATAAACTGCGTCTTGTCTACCGCTGAAAGACCCATTCATTACTATAAAAGGAGCATTCCCGTTAGGAGCTTTTCCGGGGACTTGATCAAAAAAAGCCCTCTTGGTATGATGCAGGGGTGTCAAACAATACCTACCATCATGCCA
>NZ_PIJG01000009.1:0-69952 GCF_002809955.1 Geobacillus sp. Manikaran-105 | reverse complement strand
CAGGATCAAACTCTCCAAAGAAAGTTGATTGGCTTTTGCTTCGGCCCATGCGGACCTCCGCTTTTCGTCGCGCTTCGTTTCGTTCAGTTTTCAAGGAACAAGCAACTGCTTTTAGTCTTTGAGTCGTTTTTTGACTTCTTGACAGAGGAATCTGGATTTTCCAAATTCACTCTCAAATGCTTTATTAATATATCATTTTTTGTGATGGATGTCAAGCCTTTCATTCAAACTCCCGAGAATACCATCACAAAAATCACAAGACTTTTCATAACAAACATTTTTCATAGTAACAATAAATGTTTTTGTTTGTCAAGATGCTATTTTTCTCTAAGCTCTAAGTCTTTTAGATCGCTCCGTATCTATTGAAGCGACGGTTAGTATAATACTACTAAATTATGCTCAAGTCAACTATTATAGCCGAGTTAATTTTATCCAAATCTTAAGCGGTGTTAGCGACAAGTATATGTTTTTTTGAAGAAGCAAGTCTTCAGCTTCCTTATATATCAGTGGTCTAATCTGCCTTGCAGATAAGTTGGTTGTCCGTTCTTACATGAATCATTTCTTGCCATAGACATCGCCGTCTGCGTATAATAGAAAGCAAAGACAACATAAAATAAAAACAGGGACATTGGCGGCCACCAATGCCCTGTCCATACACAGCCGCTGCAAGAAGCGCAGTGGCCCAAGCCTCGGGCATCGTAACC
Source organism: Geobacillus sp. Manikaran-105 (assembly GCF_002809955.1). Classification (NCBI taxonomy): domain Bacteria; kingdom Bacillati; phylum Bacillota; class Bacilli; order Caryophanales; family Anoxybacillaceae; genus Geobacillus; species Geobacillus sp. Manikaran-105. The sequence goes on along the minus strand of NZ_PIJG01000009.1, from coordinate 69,248 downwards.
TACCCTCGCCTCGGCCTAGCAGGGTGGGTTACTTTTTGTCTTTGGATACGGCAATCACCGCGACGATGAGTGACGCAAACGCAATCATGAGCGTCAGCGCATCGGCGATCGTCATCATCAGCACCACCCCCTTTCGTTCAGGGAGTGGCCACTGCCCACCCTGCATTTGGCTGTGCATGTTTCATTATACCATCAAATCAATCAAATGCGAATATACATTCGCATCCTCGTTGAAAATTAGGAATGTTTCCCTATCCATGGAGGAAACGCCTCTTTTCTCGCTGCTTCCACAGAACGCGTGCAGCCAGACGATGCCGGTCAGCTCCGAGCCGAGGGCGTTTCTTGACAACTGGCCGTTAGCAATTTGCGGAATGTTCGCGTCAAGCGGCCCGGTGATTTTTCCACTTTCGGAGAGCACCTTATACCAAGCGATATTGGAATCCAAATTATCGTGGACGCGAATATGGGCGTTCTCACCAAGGAGAAAGAGCGGGGACACGTAAAGGGCGATGACGCCAAGCGCCAAAAGGAAAAACCATCGTTCTCGTTGTTCGACCATCGGCATGACGCTCCTATTTCCAAGTTTCTATTGGATACGATGTGCAATGAGAAGAAAATTATTCCTATCGACGAAGGGGGTGGTGATTTTATGAAGGTGGCTGCATCCTTCTTAGTCTCTCTCTTTATTCGCATTTTTCACTCTTTCTCTACGTACACCTACTTAAAATATCTAGACAATGTGATGAAGAACTTTTCTATTACAGTAGAAATATACAAAAAACAGCGGCCCTCTCTTACAAAGCCGCTGTTGACGATCTTCTTTTCTTCTTCTTCGCCCTTGATTTTTCCTTTAATCCGATCCTATGATGATCCTCCTCATTCATCCGGCTGAAAATCGCCGCGAGGATCGATCCAGATATGTTGTGCCACACGCTGAAAATGGCGCTTGGAACAGCCGCCAAGGGTGAGAAATTGGCTGTGGCGATCGCCACGCCCAATCCGGAGTTTTGCATTCCGACTTCCATTTTCCTGCAAAAGAACTGATTTTCTCTATGATCGCCATAAATGGAAACCTCCTTAACAAATGTGCCCGCCAACCGCTTGGATATCTTCTTCACGTTCGACCGCTACGTCAATGGCAAGACGCAGCCCTTCCACGATCGTTTCTAATGCCATGCTGGGCTGCCCGGGATGCCGGGCGGCTTGTTCCGGCAAATACGGAATATGGATAAATCCGCCGCGAATGGGCTTCTTCGATTGGGTGATGTAATGCATCAATCCATAAAACACATGGTTGCAGACGAACGTTCCCGCTGTATAAGAGACAGAGGCTGGTATGCCGTGACGCCTCAACGCCTCGACAATCGCTTTGACCGGCAAGGTTGACCAATAGCCGACAGGCCCGCCTGGAACAACAGGTTCGTCAATCGGCTGCTGGCCTTCGTTGTCGGGAATGCGGGCATCATTGATGTTCACCGCCACTCTTTCAACAGAAATATCCGCTCTCCCTCCTGCCTGTCCGACGCAAATCACCACATCAGGATCCACTTGCATGATTGCGTCATGCAAGATGACTAATGATTCGCCAAATACGGTTGGAATCTCCCGAACTTCAACGATATACCGATCAGTTTTCCATCCGGCTGCTTGCTTGACCGCCTCCAGCGACGGATTCACCGTTTCTCCTCCAAACGGATCAAATCCGGTCACGAGCACTTTTTTCATCGCATCTCCATCCCTTTTTGATGATGAAATTTATAAATCTATGAGTGTAATCACATACATTGCAGCGATGTTGAACGCCAACAGAATCAACGCTGTCGGCACTTGCACGCAAATCCGCCGCTCCTTCTGCCATAGGAGCGACGAGCGGACGAACCATTTGAGCATGGCCGCCGATGGAAGTAAGCCCAGCCGCGGCTGCCGCTTCCCGGATGAATGAACCTCCCCCACTTATCGAAGTGGGGGTTTCCTGTTTCCCCTTCGGAGGTGGATGCATGATAGGCTGGTTGGCAGCCTATCTGCAGGCAACACCTGGCACCCGTCCCGTTGGGAGCCACAGGCAACATGAGTATCCATGATACTCAAGGGCGGGAACTCGCCATCTACGACTTCATACCTAAGCAATCCGTCGATACGTAAACGGTTTGACCGTAAATTCCAATGGGCGGATTTCACCATAATATACTTTGGCAAATAAATTCATTGCCCCATGGATATCACGGTGTCGTTTGTACCCGCATTGACATGTATAATTTCTAGAAGAAGATTTATTTTTCTTCCCGCAAACAGGGCATGTTTGCGAGGTATAACTTTCATCTTTTTTCTCGATTTGAATTCCTTCGGCATTCAATTTGTATTTGAGATAATCAAATAATTTTCCAAACGACCAATTGGATAATTTCTGATTGGTCTTTTTGTTTCGTTTCTTTTTCGTATTCCGTTGGATTCCTTCGATATCTCCAATGACGACTTCTTTCACTTGGTTTTCCAAACACCAACGAACAAATTGTCTCGTGGTTTTGTGCAGTGCATCCTTTAGTTGTGCCTCTGATTTCGAAAGTACATATTGTTTCGCCCGATTGTACTTTTTCCATTGTTTGGAGCCTTTTTTGCATCTGCTCATGAGTTTTTGCAGTTCTTTTAATTTCTTGTTTCTCAACCGATGAATGCTTCTTATTTTTCTTCCCGTGATAATGAGGCTTTCCCCATTTTCACAAATGGCTGCGATGGTGTGAATTTCCCCTGGGTCAATAGCAACACGGTTTTTACATGGATTTTCTTTTGGTTTTTTCCCATCTTCATACGATAAACAAAGCCACAAACCACGGTCATAGACCAACTCGATTTCTTTGACTTTTCCGTTTGGAAGTTTCTCTTTGTCGATTTTCACCACCAAAGGAGATTGTCGTTTTCGATTCCAAATTCCTAGCGACAGTTCCAACGTTCCGTCTTCATGCAAAACAAACCCATCTTTTGCCCATTTCGTGTTGAAATGTTTTTTCTTTTTGTATGGATATTTGATTTTTTCTCCTTTTTTCCGTGCTTCTTTTGCCCCATCACGGGCAAAGATATATTTATGCACAACCGCCTGGATGCTTTGGCTGTGGATAGAAAAACGACCTTTTGTTGCTTTTTGCAGTTCCGTTTTGGTTATCCATTTTCCTGTTTCCAAATGATGTTCTTTTGCCAAACGAAGGCATTCGTTCCAAACTTCTGCGGAGATACGATTGCATTCAAATAGTTTTTGGATAACTTCTTTCTTTGCCCGAAAACGGGTTTTCAGCGTTCGATACATGGTTTCACCTCCTATGTTTATTGTATTCTATTGCCATCCAAAGAAGAAAGAGAAAAACAGAAAAACCGAACGCCATTCATCCCCCACCTGTAGAGGTGGGGGACTTCTGGCTGATTTATGTTAAATAGACCATCAAGATTCTCCCTGTTGTCGCCGCCTTGATTTTCGCCACGACACTCTCCGCCTGTTCCCGCAGCCCAAAGCGTTCCAAAAGGCCGATGACGGGTAATGTAGCAATAAACACCGCCATATACCGGTTGGTCGTAAACGCCGTTCCAAACTGTTCAATAATGTCATACAGCGATTGATGAGCGAGCAGTCCTGTCGCCAATCCAGCCGCTGTCACGACAAGAAGCGGATTAATGCGAACAATGAAGCCGATGATGACGATCAACACGCCAATGAGCACCATATTTCTCTTCTCCTCTCCAAACATCGTATTGACATTGTGGTTCATTCATCTCGCTTCCTTATTTCTTCACTAGCTTTTTCTTCCCCCTTTCTTTCGGTTGTTCCGTATTTCGGAACAATTATTCCAATTTCATCATTTTCATTATATAATTAAGAAAAATCGAAAATCAATCAATATTTGGGGGAATTTGTCCTCTCTCAACAATGCCGCCGCAGCAACTGAACCGAGCCCCTTTTTATTGCATCCCCTTCCCCTATTTTGTATCATGAATAATTAAGAGAAATTTAGCAGAAAAAGGAGTGCCTCCCCATGACCAAACAACTTCCTCCCGGCCAATTCGAAACGGAAAAATGGCCGATTTTGCATGAAGGTGATGTGTACGAATTCGATGAAGCGGCGTGGAATTTCCGATTGTTCGGCAATGTGAAAGAGGAAGTGACGCTGTCGTATCAGGAAGTGATGCGGCTGCCGAAGACGATTTCGACCGTGGATATGCACTGCGTGACGACGTGGTCGAAATTTGATACGACGTTTGAAGGCATCGCTTTCCGCGAGTTTTTGCGCTTCGTCGATCTCGATCCCGACGTGAAATATGTAAAAATTTACGGCTACTTAAACGGCGACCGGTTCGGCTATTCGGCAAACTTGCCGCTTGACGCGCTGATGGGCGACGATGCCTTGTTTGTTTATCGATGGAAAGACAAGCATCACGACTGGCAGGACATCTCGCCGAAGCACGGCTATCCGCTCCGGTTCATCCCGCCGGCGACATTTTATTTATGGAAAGGGGCGAAATGGGCGTCCGGCATCCGCTTTATGAAAGAAGATGAGCCGGGCTATTGGGAGGAGCGCGGCTATTCGATGACCGCCAATCCGTTTAAAGAAGAACGGTTTGCCGAGTGGGTGCCGCGGATTCGCTTTTGACAAACGCAAAAAAGCGAGGGAAAAACCCTCGCTTTTTGTTCCTCAAGCGGCTTGGCGAGATGCCGCCTGTTTGTCAAGCCAAGCACGAAGACGCCAAAAGAGAAGCTGAAATACGATGGCCGCCATCGCTCCTTTGACGGCGTTAAACGGCAAAATCGCCGATACCACCAACGCCTTCGCTTCCGGTGCGCTCATCTGCGGAGCGCCGAGGAAAAGCGTATACGCCGGCAAAAAGACGTAGTAGTTGAGCACGCTCATGACGAGCGCCATCGTCACTGTTCCCGCCGCCAGCCCCAGCAGCAAGCCTTTTTTCGATGCGGCTTTCCGATAAATATAGGAAACCGGCAAAAGGAACGCCACCCCGGCAGTGAAGTTGGCGATCTGGCCGACCGGAACGCCGGTCGCGCTGCCGACGAACACGTAGTTCAGCACGTTTTTCAATAGTTCGACCGCCACACCGGCGAGCGGGCCGTACAACAAGGCGGCGATGAGCGCCGGGATGTCGCTGAAGTCAACAAGCAAAAAGTTCGGAAACGGCGGCAGCGGAAAGTTGAGCATCATCAGCACATGCGCCATGGCGCCCAACACTCCGATGCTGACAAAGGCGCGGATGGAAATGCGTTTCATGCTTGTTCTCCTCCCCTTCTCGTGATTCATCCTCACAAGAAGAAGGCTGCCGCTGCGAGCGCCAACAAAAACTCCCTTAAACCGAACAAGGCTTAAGGGAGAAAAAGGGTGTGCGCAACTAGACGTTCGCATGCGCCAAAACGAACGCCGGCAAACCTTCATCTTCTCCCATCCAGACTATACTGTCGGCTCCGGACTTGCACCGGATCCTGCCTTGCGGCTCGCGGGCTGAGAGGCGAAGCGCCTCATCACCGCCGGTCGGGAATTTCACCCTGCCCCGAAGATGAATCGTTTTTCATTTTTAATTATTCTGATGAGTTTAGCATACAATACTGTTTTCAATTTGTCTATGTTTTTTGCTCACAGCTTGATTATTCCCGCATCGAAAGCGAATCTCCCGGTTCAAGCACCGGTGGGGCGACTTGAACCAAATCGGCGTATTTCAATCCCGTCCCCGTGTTGAGCACGACGACCGTCTCCCCGTCGCGAATCCAGCCGCTCTCGCGCAATTTTCGGACCGCCGCAAACGCCGCCGCTCCTTCCGGGCAAACGAACGCCCCTTCGAGCTCCGCCACCGTCCGCTTCTCGGCCAAAATCGCCTCATCGCCAATGGTTTGACGCCCAATTCCTTCGCTTTCGAAATCCCAACCGCCTCGCCGGCCGCGGAAAACTCGTGCGCCGCATGGCGCTCCCTCTTTCCTTGTTGGAGATCGCATATGATAAAATAAACACGGAACCGCTCCGCTGCATTGGAGAAGCGATTCGCGCATTCACCCAACACTCATACATAAAAAGGAGATGAACAAATGAAACAAGAATTGATCGAACGCTTCATCCGCTACGCCAAAGTGAATACCCAGTCCGATCCAGAAAGCAGCACATGCCCGTCGACTCAAGGGCAATGGGAGCTGGCGAGAATGCTCGTCGAAGAGCTGAAGTCGATCGGCATGGAAGACGTCACAGTCGACGAAAACGGCTACGTCATGGCGACGCTGCCGGCCAATACGGACAAAAACGTGCCCGTGATCGGCTTTTTGGCTCATATGGACACCGCTCCGGAGTTTACGGGAGCCAACGTCAACCCGCAAATCATCGAACAGTACGACGGCGGCGACATCGTGTTGAACAAAGAACAAGGCATCATCTTGTCGCCAAACGATTTCCCGGAGCTCGCCGGCTACAAAGGGCATACACTGATTACAACCGATGGGACGACGCTGCTTGGCGCCGATGATAAAGCCGGAATCGCCGAAATTATGACCGCGATGAACTATCTCATCCAACACCCGGAGATCAAGCACGGCAAAGTGCGCGTCGCCTTTACCCCGGATGAGGAAATCGGCCGCGGACCGCACAAATTTGACGTTGCCAAATTCGGCGCCCAATTTGCCTACACGGTCGACGGCGGGCCGCTTGGCGAATTGGAGTATGAAAGCTTTAACGCTGCCGAAGCGAAAATCACGATCAAAGGAAAAAACGTCCACCCAGGCACGGCAAAAGGAAAAATGATCAACTCAATCAAAATCGCCATGGAGTTCCAACAGCAACTGCCAGCCGATGAGGCGCCGGAACATACCGAAGGATACGAAGGGTTTTACCATTTGCTTTCATTCCAAGGGAGTGTAGAGGAGACGAAACTTCACTACATTATCCGCGACTTCGACCGTGAACAGTTCGAGGCTCGCAAAGCGAAAATGAACGAGATCGCCGCTTCGCTTGCACAAAAATATGGAAACGACCGAATCACGCTCGAAATCAACGACCAATATTACAACATGCGCGAAAAAATCGAGCCGGTGCGCCTCATTGTGGACATCGCCCACGAAGCGATGACGAACTTGGGCATTGAACCGAAAGTGAAACCGATCCGCGGCGGCACGGACGGGTCGCAGCTCTCCTACATGGGGCTGCCGACGCCGAACCTTTTTGCCGGCGGCGAAAACTTCCACGGCCGCTACGAATACATTTCCGCCGATACAATGGTGAAATCGGCCGAAGTGATCGTGGAGATCATCAAGCTGTTCGAGCAAAAAGCATCTTGATCTACGGAAAACCTTTCTTGAACGATCTTTTTTCGATCGTCCAAGCACAAGCGGCTGCAAGCCCGCCCGTTAGGAGTAAAGAAAAGGTGTCCCGAGTTTTTTGGGGACACCTTTTTCATTAGATAAGCGACCGTTCGCCCTTCCATCCTTTTTCCTCGGTCAACACCTGTTACGGAAGACGGTTGATCCGCCCCTCAATTCGTGCCGAGAACGGCTGCTCAAGACCGCGAATATACGAGACAAGGGCATCCAAATCGACCGGACCGACCTCGCGGTGTTGCCCTTGCGTCAACACTGTGAACCCATCACCGCCGTCGGCGAGGAAGCTGTTGACCGTTACTGTATATTCAGCGTCTGGATGAAGCGGGGTGCCATCTGGAAGCTGAATGTCAACAACCTTGTCCCCAGCTGGTCTGCTAGCGCTCCATGTATAGCGGAGGCCGGAAATTTGCAGCATGCGCGTTTGCCCTTGCTGCCATTGTTGGTTCAAAAGCTGGCGGATTTGCGCGCCGGTGAGCGTCATTTTCACAAGCTGGTTGTTGAACGGCTGAACGTTGTACAGCTCGCCCCACGTTACTTCGCCTTGTTCAATATCAGCGCGAATGCCGCCCGGGTTCATAAAGGCGAAATCGGTTTTCATCGCCGCCCGCTGGGCATCGGCGATCAAATCGCCCAAGGCGGACTCGCCGCTTTCATTTTGTTCATCGGTGATCATTTCAGCTGCCGTGCCGACGACTTGATTGACAAGCGGCGCCACTTTCGCTTCATATTTTTCAATGAGCGTCCGAATTTCCGGGTCCGGAGTGATGCCGTCATGATAGGTCGTCACGATCTCTGCTTTTTTGGCGACGACGTCTTTCGTGCGCGGGTCGATTTTCAAATCGACATCAGAAAACGCCGTGCCGTACGAATACGACTGAACGAGCAGCTTGCCGTCCACAACCGCATTTAAATAGGCATGGTTATGACCGGCGAAAATCACATCGACTTCATCATCGATATTTTTGGCGATATCGACAATTTCCCCGCTGGCGTTTGTCCCATCCGGATTGGATACGCCGGGGTTATGGGCGAGAACGACGATCGTTTGCACCCCTTTTTTCTTCAGTTCCCGGACCGCTTTGTTAATCGCTGTTGCCTCATCGATGAACTTGACTCCCGCGACGCCGCTTGGCGTCACAATCGTTGGTGTTTCCGTGAGCGTGACGCCGATCAATCCGATCGGTATGCCGTTGACCCGCTTAATCACATATGGCGGGAGAATCGGCTTTCCCGTTTGCGCATCAACGACGTTGGCGCTCACGTACGGAAAATCCGCTCCGGCAAAGTCACCGGTCGCCGGGTGGTAGCCGCCATGGATCAGGCGGAGCATTTCCGCTACTCCTTCATCAAACTCATGGTTGCCAAGGGTGCCGACGTCAAAGCCGAGCTTATTGAGCACTTCGATCGTCGGTTCATCTTGCAGCAGCGCTGATACCGGGGGGCTGGCGCCAACCGCATCGCCGGCATGGACGAGCAGCGTGTTTTTGTTTTCCGCCTCCCGCTGTTTCAAATAGGCAGCCAAATAATCAGCCCGTCCGACTTCCCGCCCGCCGACTTTTCTTGTCACATTGAGTTGGCCGTGGAAATCGTTCATGCCTAACAGCTGCACCTCAATATAACGGTGCGAGGAAGCAGGCGGCTTCCCCATGCTTTTCCCGTTCCCTGCCGCCCCGACTGGAGTGGCGGCCAGCACCGCTGCAGCGGCCAATGCGGATAGCACCCGTCTTCCCCATCGTTTGGAATTCTTCATTCCCGGTTCCCCTTTCTCTCGCCTTCTCGTTCACTCCCATTATATCCTTGCGAGTCCATACAATCATAGAGCAGAAAGGATGATTTTTCTGTAAATATTTTGTAAATTCACAACTGACTGTTGAGAACAACAGAAACAAAAAGACCGCTCGATAGAGTCAAACACATCTCTTCGGACAGCCTTTCCCTGTTAGCTCGGTGAAAAGGTGTTCCGCCAACGATCGGAACACCTTTTTCATCGTTTTGCCATTCCGTGCTATGCCACGCGAAACAAACATGAACGCCACGTTCTTTTCTTTGGTTAGATCGTCTCCTTCCCGCGCACGCCGTTGATCGAATAGCTCGCTGTAATGGCGGCATTTAACGAATGGGAAACGGAACAATATTTTTCTTTTGACAACCGAATGGCGCGGGCGACTTTGTCTTCCGGCAAATCGCCTTCGAGCGCATAATGAATATGAATGTCGGTAAACCGCTTCGGGTGGTCATCGGCGCGCGTTCCTTCGACTTCCATCGAAAACGCGCGGACGTCAAGCCGCATTTTCCGCAAGATCAAAACGATGTCAATGCCGGTGCAGCCGGCCAAGGCGTGAAGCAACAGCTCCATCGGCCGGGCGCCGGAATCGTTGCCGCCGACGTCTTTCGCGGCGTCGATCGGAATGGTGACGCCGGAAGCGCTTTGGCCGCTGAATGACATGTTTCCGTTCCACGTGACGGTCGTTTTCATCACAGCCGCTCCTCTCTTCTCTGCGTTTGCTGCGGGACGAATGAACTCGTCCGTCCCTGCCTGCTTTTCAGTTTACCGGTTATCATGTGGAAATGCAAAACAACCGCTTTTCTTCATTTCCAGTCTACCGTTTTAACCGGCGCATGATAAAATAGAAACATGCACAAACTTGTTGAGTAAAGGGTGTTTGATTCGATGACCGCACTCATTTTGCTTCTTGCTTATCTTCTCGGCTCGATTCCGTTTGGCCTTCTTGTCGGGAAAATCGGCTACGGGATCGACATCCGCGAACATGGAAGCGGCAATCTCGGGGGAACGAACACGTTCCGCGTGCTTGGGGCGAAAGCGGGCACGATCGTCATTGTCGGGGATATGTTGAAAGGAACGCTGGCGGCGAGCTTGCCGATGTTTTTTTCCGTCCCCGTGCATCCGCTTTTGGCCGGAGCGGTGGCAGTCGTCGGCCATATGTATCCGGTGTTCGCCAAGTTCCGCGGCGGCAAGGCGGTGGCGACATCGGGCGGGGTGATGCTGTTTTATTCGCCGTTGTTCTTTTTGTCGCTCATCGCCGTGTTTCTTGTCGTCTTGGCTGTTTCACGCTACGTCTCGCTGTCATCGATGGCCGCGGCGCTGTACGCGGTCGTGTACACCGTCTTTTTCACGGACGACATTCCATTGACGGTGGCAGTGTTGTTGCTGGCTTCGTTTATCTTTTATCGTCATCGCGCCAACATCAAGCGCATCTTGAACAAAACGGAGCCAAAAGTGAAATGGCCAGGCAAACGCTCATGACAACGGACGGAGAAAGGAGATTTGCTGCGTTGAGATTGCCGGAAGCATTTGTCGCGAAAATGAAGAAGCTGCTTGATGAAGAAGCAGACGAGTTTTTCGCTGTGTATGAAAACGAAAAAATCAACGGCTTGCGCGTCAATCCGTTGAAAACCGACCCGGGCGCATGGGTCAAAACGGCGCCCTTTTCCCTTTCCCCGGTGCCGTTTTGCCCGACCGGGTTTTATTATGAACCGGACGAACAGCCGGGAAAGCATCCGTACCATGCGGCCGGCCTGTATTACATTCAAGAACCGAGCGCGATGGCGGCCGCCGAGGCGCTGCAGCCTGAGCCGGGGGATACGGTGCTTGACTTGTGCGCCGCCCCTGGCGGGAAAACGACCCAGCTTGGCGCGATGATGAAAAACAGAGGGCTGCTTGTCGCCAACGAAATCCACCCGAAACGGGTCAAAGCGCTTGCAGAGAACGTCGAACGGTTCGGCTTGACGAACACCATCGTCGTCAATGAAGCTCCCGAAACGCTTGCCGAGCGGTTTCCGGGCTTTTTTGACAAAATTTTAGTGGACGCTCCGTGCTCGGGGGAGGGCATGTTCCGGAAAGAAGAAGAGGCCGCCTCGTTTTGGAGCCCGGCCTATGTGGAAGAATGCGCGGCCAGACAGCGGCGCATTTTAGAAAGCGCCTATGCGATGCTGAAAGAAGGCGGCATTCTTGTCTATTCAACATGCACGTTCTCTCCGGAGGAAAACGAGCAAACGATGGAATGGCTGCTCGAGACGTACGATGATTTGCGGTTGCTGCCGATTGCGAAAATCGGCGGCATCGAGCCGGGACGGCCGGAATGGACGAAAACCAATCGATCCGATCTCGTCCACGCCGCCCGCCTTTGGCCGCATCGCCTCAAAGGGGAAGGACATTTTGTCGCCAAGCTGCAAAAACAGCGGCCGACTCCGCCTTGGAGCGGGCGGTGGGCGAAAGCGAACGCGCCAAAAGCGGCCGTCCGATTGTACCGCCAATTTGAACAGCAATCGTTGCAAACCGTGCAGCACGGAACAATCCTCTCGTTTGGCAGCCATTTGGCCATGCTCCCGGACCGATGCCCGGATTTGTCCGGCTTGAAAGTGGTGCGCGCTGGCCTTCATCTTGGCGAGGCCAAAAAGGAGCGGTTTGAGCCGAACCATGCCCTCGCCTTGGCGCTGCGAGCGGACGAAGCGAAGCACGTGCTCGACTTATCAAGCGACAGCCGGGAATGCCTTCAGTATTGGCGCGGCGAAACGCTGTCCACCGGCGGCGACCGCGGCTGGCTGCTTGTGACGGTCGACGGGTTTCCATTCGGCTGGGGAAAAGAAGTCAAAGGGACGGTGAAAAACTTTTATCCGAAAGGGCTGCGCCTGATCTAACGGCGGGGCCGCACGAGGCTGGAACGGCCAAAAAAAGGTGTCTCATTGCCTTTGAGACACCTTTTTTCTTCCAAATAGACGCCGACAAGATTCACGATGTTGCACGGAAACGTTGACGTCAACGTTTTTACCGCGGACGGTTTGTCGGGATCGTTAAGGTAAATACGATTTCATCGGCCGCCAAATCGATTTTTTTCGCCGCTACTTGATACCCGTTGCCAAAACGAATCTCATGGAGCGCCACATAAATGCGGGCCCGTCCCGGATCGATGATGACTTCATCCGGCAGCGGCGCATGCTTTTGCAAGTAGCGAAGCACGTACGTCACCGGCAGCTTCCAGTCGCCGAGCGAAATGACCGGTTCGACAAGTTCGACGTTCCCGCCTTTCACGACTTTCGGCACAAACGAGACGACGAGCTCGACGTTGCGCCCAAAGATCGGAATTTCACTCGAGACGTAAACGCGGTCGGCGAGCCAAACGTCATAGCGAAGCGGATGGTCTTTCGTTTTTTCCGCCAAATAATCGTTAATGACAGCGTTCAAGTGCGCTTTTTTGGAGTACACCGTAAACGAAGCCCCTTCCACATCCGGGCGCTCCGGCCGTTTCACCGGCGGAGACGGCTGCAGCAGCCAAACAGCGGCAAGAATGAGCACAACAGCATTCACAGCCGCCAAAACGAAAAACGATCGTTTCCAATTCATTCCAACATACTCCTTATGCTGCTTCATTTCGTTTCCATCAGTTCGCCCACCACTCTTTTCGCGCATCGAGCGACTCATACACCCGCACTGCCATTTGCGCATATCCCTCGGCGTTCGGGTGAAATTCATCGCGGTGAAGCAAATCATCGCGGTTGGCAAACATGTCTTGAATATCCACAAAGATCGTGCGCGGATAGCGGGAAACCACTGCTTGGCTTGTGCGGTTCCATTCGGCGATGACATCATCGATTTCCGGGATGTTCGGCAACGTGGCGGAAAACGGATTGTACAAGCCGATCAGGACAACGACCGCATCCGGGTTGATCGTGCGCAACAACATCAACAAATGATCGAGCCGCTCGGCAAATCGTTGGCTCTCGTTCGCAAACCGCTCGTACGATAAGTCAAAAAAATGAGCGCGGACGACATTCATCACGTCATTGCCGCCGATCGTGATCATGACGATATGAGCCCGCTCAAGCTCCGCCTGATGGGCGCGAATAACCGGTTCAAGTTCGGTGATGCGCCGGCCGCGCTTTCCGGCATTCGTGACGGTCACCGTCCGCACCCCATCCTCCGCCGCCAAAAGCGGGACAAGGCGGCCGACATAGCCGCCTTTCCTTTCACCGTCTCCGACTCCTTCGGTCAATGAATCGCCTAACGCGACGAGGTGAATGTCTTTCGGCAACGGCTTCGCTTCCGGCTGGCTGACGGCGGTTTCATGCGGGCGGTCCGGCTTCCCGCCGGCCGGGAGCACCGTGCACCCGGCAAGCAACACCCCCACCATGATGAGCCATCCCCATCGCATCATGTGTGACACCTGCCTTTTGCCGCAACAGGGGAAAGACGAAAAGAAGGCAAAACGGCGTCCGTTTTTGCCTTATCGCGACGACTGCAAAATTTCAATATGCTCTAAAATCGTATCGTACGGCACATCTTGCACACCGCTGTACGTCTGAACCACTTTTCCGTCCGGCCCGACTAAATAAAAGCTTGTGCCGTGGATGACTTGGTCATCGCCAGCCGGCTTTTGCACCATCGTTTTAAAGCTTTTTTGCGCCAGCTCGCTGATCTCGGTTGGGCGGTACCCGGTCAGGAAATGCCAGTTTGCTAGGTCATTTGTAAATTGTTTCGCATAAGCCGCCAGTTTTTCCGGCGTGTCAACTTCCGGGTCGACACTGAACGAAACAAATTCAACATCGAGCCCCTTTTCTTCCGCCTTCTCTTTCAGTTTGGCCATGTGGGCGGTCATCGGCGGACACACCGTTTCGCAATTGGTAAAAATAAAATCGGCGACCCACACTTTTCCTTTCAGATCGCGAAGTCCAAACGGCTTGCCGGTCTGATCGACAAACGTAAAGTCAGCGACCGGCCAGTTTTTGGCATCCGGAATTGTTTTTCCGCACGCGGCAAGCAAACAAACGGCTGCCATCATCATGATTCGTTTCCACATCCACTGCTCGTCCCTTTCATCCTGTATCGCTTTGTTTCAAACTGCGCCCGACCCCTTGTGCTCCCCTTCTTCCGTATAATACATCAGCGCAAGCGCGCCGGGTCCGGTATGAATCGAAATAACCGGCGTCGTTTCAACAATGTCAACCGGCACAGAACCGATCGCCTCAGCGACTGCTTCTCTCAGCCGCTCCGCCCAGCGCCCGGCATCGGCATGGGCAATGGCGACCGCGCGCACCGGCGCTTCCGCCTTCTCCTCAACCAACCGGCCCGCTAAATCGGCGATGGCTTGCGAAAAGCTGCGCACGTTCGACACCGGTGTATACAGCCCGTCAACAAGCGCAGCGATCGGCTTGATGCGCAGCAACGAGCCGACGAGCGCTTTGCCGCGGCCGATGCGGCCGCCTTTCGCTAAATGATCGAGCGTATCGAGCACCACATACAGCCGCGTACGACGGCGCACGTCGTCTAAGCGCCGGATGATCTCGTCAACGCTTCGACCCGCCTTCGCCAAGCGGGCGGCTTCAAGCACTTGGAATCCAAGCGCATACGAAATGAATTGGGAATCGACGACCGTCACGTTCGCTTTGGTCAGGGCCGCCGCATGCTCAGCCGAACGGACCGTGCCGCTCAGCTCGCCGGCCATATGGATCGATATGATCTCGCTTCCGTCCGCCCCGAGCCGGTCATAGACAGCTAGAAACTCACCGACCGACGGTTGCGAGCTTTTCGGCAGTTCACGCGCTGCCTTCATCTTCGCCATAAACTGCCCTGGTGTGATCGTCACCCGGTCGATAAACGCCTCCCCATCCACTGTCAAATGAAGCGGAACGACTTCAACGCCGTGCTCGGCAAGCACCGCCGCCGGCACATCGACCGTTGAGTCGGTTACAATTTTGATTGATTTCATTCGTTCACTCCTAATACTGATGATCTCGTTTCCATTATATAATGAAACCGGCGAAAATCCCACCAAAAAAAAGTTGTTTTGCCGCCAAGGGCAAAACAACAACAGTCATGCATTATGCTTTAACGCCGTTTCTTTAAAGATCTGTTCATATACAGGCCATTTCAGCACTTTCTTCAAATGTTCGCGGAACGAATACACAGAACGGCTCGTTCTCGATCGGTACACCTTTGCAATAAACGCCTCCAAGCGCAGTTGGATCATGAATCGGTATGTGTTCTCTTCCTCCAATACTGGGATTTCGATAATCTTGACCTTCTGCCCATACGCGTTTTGAAACTCGAGGCTTTTGAATAGCAAAATATCAATCCTCTTTTTCACCGATTTACTTTTATTATACACCAATCCGGTGAAAAAGTATGTCGGAATGCGGCGAATTTGTTCCGACTTTTTTCGTCAAATCAATAGATGGAACAAGTTCGGGTCTTTGTTGACCTCTTGGAACGGGAAACCTTTTTTCTTCATCCGCTCGATGAGCGGTGCGTAGTCTTCGCGCCGTTTCAGCTCGATGCCCACAAGCGCCGGTCCGCTTTCTTTGTTGTTTTTCTTCGTGTATTCAAACCGGGTGATGTCATCCGTCGGCCCAAGCACTTCATCCAAAAACTCGCGCAGCGCCCCGGCCCGCTGCGGGAAGTTGACGATGAAATAGTGCTGCAGCCCTTCGTAAATCATCGAGCGCTCTTTAATTTCCTGCATCCGGTCGATGTCGTTGTTGCCGCCGCTCACCACGCAAACGACCGTCTTGCCGCGGATATGTTCCTTGTAAAACTCGAGCGCGGCGATCGGCAGCGCCCCAGCCGGCTCGGCGACGATGGCGTTTTCGTTGTACAGCTCCAAAATCGTCGTGCACACTTTCCCTTCTGGAACGACGACGATGTCATCAAGCACCCCGCGGCATAAGGCAAACGTTTTTTCCCCGACCGTTTTGACGGCGGCGCCGTCCACGAACTTGTCAATCTCCTCAAGCGTGACGACACGTCCATGCTCGAGCGCCGTTTTCATCGATGGGGCGCCGGCCGGTTCGACGCCAATCACTTTAGTGGACGGGGAAATGCTTTTCACATACGTCCCCAGCCCAGCCATCAATCCACCGCCCCCGATGCTGGCAAACAAAAAGTCAATCGGCTCATCGCAGTCGTTGAGCACCTCGACGCCAATCGTCCCCTGTCCGGCGATGACGTATTCGTCATCAAACGGATGGATGAACGTCCGCCCTTCCGCCTCGGCGCACTTCACCGCTTCGTTGTAGGAATCGTCAAACGTGTCGCCGACAAGCACGATCTCAACCATGTCTTTGCCAAACAGCTGCACTTGCGACACTTTTTGCCGCGGCGTCGTCGCCGGCATATAAATTTTCCCATGCACGCCAAGCGCTCGGCATGAATAGGCCACCCCTTGGGCATGGTTGCCGGCGCTGGCGCATACCACCCCGTTTCTCCGCTCCTCATCCGTTAAATGCTTCATCCTGTTGTACGCCCCGCGCAGCTTAAACGAACGCACGACTTGCAAATCCTCGCGCTTTAAGTAGACATTGCATTCGTAGCGCTCGGATAACAGCGGATTTTTTTGCAGCGGCGTATGGAACACAACATCCTTCAACGTATGATACGCGATCAAAATGTCCTCGACGTATACTGCCCCTTGCTTTCGTTTCAGCTGTTGTTCCATGTTCTCGTTCCCTTTCTTTTCTAAGTTGTCTTTGATTTGTAGATTATATCACAAATTCGTAAAAAGAAAAGGGAATTTTCGAAAAGTTTTTGAGTGAAGAGGGGCTGGCTCGCGATCATCGCGATAATCCCGCTTTACCGGACGCTTCCGCGGTCCTAGCTTGACGTCATCGGATGAGCTTCTAGAAACCTCTTCCACTCGGCCAATACAGGCACAGCGAACGGCTCGTTCATGCGCAAGCGGACCGAAAAAACGACCGGCGCTATGTCCGGTCGTCCTCTTTTTTAAACTCTTCTTCCTCGGCAAATTCCGTTGCCCATCTTCCTTCATCATACCAGCGGTGCTCTTCTTCCCTCCTTGCCTCTTCGAGAACATGGCTTTCCATATACAAGTGGAAAAACGCTTCAACCGCCCCGATCGCCAAGGCGCTGAAAAATGCGCCGTATGCCATGTTGACGGACGGGGCAATGAGGGCAAAGCTGGACGGCCAAATCAACAAAAAGGAAAGCGGCACGTCAAGTGCGGCAGCAACAAAATGGCCGACGCGCGGCAAGATGAACACATCGCCGATGACGTAAGACACGAGCGCCGTGATGACCGTCATGAGCGAAATCAACGAAAGCGGGGCGTTGAAGATCGTAAACATGGAAAATAAGACGACGCTCCAAGCGGCGAGCTTGACGATAAAAGGAACGATATGCTTCATTTGTCTTCCTCCATTTCCATTGTTGGGTCTTACTTGTTATCGTTCCTTGTTCGCCCCGCTTCTATGCAAAAAGACGCGCCCAGCCAAAAGCTAAGCGCGCCCTGTTTTTCGCTCATAAATGAGAAAGGCGTGATCGTATCGGTTTTTTTCATCGATCGTTCCTTGCGTATATGAAACGATCTCCCACTCTTGCTCGGAAATCGGCGGATAAAACGTATCGCCAGGGAACGAGGCGAAAATTTTCGTCACATACAGTCGGTCGGCAAGCGGCATCGTCGCCTGAAACAGTTCCGCTCCTCCGATGATAAACACCTCTTCATCGTTGCGGCCGGCGGCCCACTGTTTCACCTCGTCGAGCGAGTGAAGCACAAGGCAGCCTTCCGGGCGAAACGAACGGTTGCGCGTGACGACGATGTTTTCCCGGCCGGGAAGCGGCCGGCCGATCGCCTCAAACGTTTTTCGCCCCATCACGATGGCATGCCCCATCGTCACCCGTTTGAAATACGCCAAATCAGCCGGCAAATGCCAAGGCAAACCGTTGTCTTTGCCGATCACCCGGTTTTCATCCATCGCCACAATGTGCGACATCATCGCGCTCTCCCCTTCACACCGCCACCGGCGCTTTAATCGCCGGATGCGGATCGTAGCCGACGATTTCAAAGTCGTCGTATTCATAGTCAAAGATAGACGGCGGCTTCCGTTTGATCACGAGCTTCGGCAGCGGGCGCGGCTCGCGCGTCAGCTGCAGTTTCGCTTGTTCCAGATGATTTTTGTACAAATGGACGTCGCCGCCGGTGAAAATGAGTTCGCCGACATCGAGGTCGCACTGCTGGGCGATCATATGCGTCAACAACGCGTAGCTCGCGATGTTAAACGGCAACCCTAAAAACGTATCAACGGAGCGCTGCTGCCACATGCATGACAACCGGCCGTTGGCGACGTAAAACTGGAAGGCGTAATGGCACGGCGGCAGCTTCATCTCGTCCAATTCCGCTACATTCCAAGCGCTCACCAGCAGCCGGCGTGAATGCGGATTTCGTTTGATCTCTTCGACAACCCATGCGATCTGGTCGATGGTTTTCCCGTCTGCTCCCTTCCACGAGCGCCATTGCGCGCCGTAAATCGGGCCGAGATCGCCGTTTTCGTCCGCCCACTCGTCCCAAATCGTCACGCCATTCTCCTGCAAATAGCGGACGTTCGTATCGCCTTTTAAAAACCAAAGCAGTTCATAAATGATGGAGCGGATATGCAATTTTTTCGTTGTCACGAGCGGAAATCCATCTTGTAAGTTGAAGCGGAGCTGGCGGCCGAACACCGACAGCGTGCCGACGCCCGTTCGGTCTTCTTTTTCGACGCCGTTTTCCAAAATATCCTCCAAAAGCTGTAAATATTGCCGCAATGTCCTCACCTCACGCTCTATCATACCATAAAGCAACACATGGTGAACCATTTGTCCATAAAAAAACGAGCCTTTTACGAGGCCCGCTCCGCCAATCCACGGATGAATGCGTATGTGTTCGGCGCTGCCGCCCGCAGCGTGTGCCGCGTCTCTTCACTTGCGTAATAATAGGCAAACGACTCGGCAAAATACTCTTCTGGATAGGTCAAAAAATAAGATTCGCCAGGAAAAAGCCGCGGCGCCTCCTCCCGCCAAATCGCTTGAAATTCGTCCGTTTCATGAATGCGGTCAAATACGATGTAATCGAGCGAATGAGCAAACTCATGCAGCTCCAAATTGACCGAGCCGTGTCCTTTCCCTTTTTCGCTATGGCCGAGACGGACGAGCACCAAATGCGACCCGCCGATGCCCGGCACGTCATCCCATGTTTTGGATCCCGGCGCATAGCCGCGCGGGGTTTTCCCACGCAAGTGGCGAGCTGTCGGTTCATTCGTAATAGGGCCTGTCAACAGCTGAATGTAAATATGATGAGCAGCCGCCTGCTCTAAAATGCTGCGATCCATGCGGGCAAGCGTCTGAATGGTCTTGTTCGCCTCCGCAGCGGGAAACGCTGTCTCGGGCACGATCACAATGCGGCCGAGCACGTCACGGGACGGAATGTCCCGAAGATCAAGGCCGCTTTCTTGAAGCAGCACGCCGTGGGCGGCCGGGTACGGCGAAAGCGATAGAAGCGGAATCGCGAACAGCGCTGCCAACAAACTAGTCCACAATCGTTTCATGGTGTTCCCCCGCTTCTTTTATTCTATGAAAATGATATCATAGAACGAAGCAGGGAAAAACGCGCAAAATCAGGAAAGAACCGCAAGCGGTTTATGTGCGCCAATTCGGCGGCGTATTTTTGGACCAGTAGATTTTCCCGAGTTCATAGTGAGCTTGAAAGCCATCATCGCAAGTATGATAGTGAAATTGAAACCAGTACCCGTCCTGCGGCGGATGTTCGCGGCGGACGTGGAAGCGAATGACATCTTCTCCCGTATCGGCGCGGTAAATATGGAAAATGCGTTCTCCTTGCCCGCCGGACGGATTTTCCGATACGGCCAAATAACGGAGCTCTTCTTCCGGACAGCGTTCAGCCAGCCCGGCAATCACCTCTTCGATGCGCGGCAAGATGACGGTGCGAAATTCATCTTCAATAACCGGGGCGATTTTGCGGCCGAACTTTTCGTACGACTGCGCCACTGCCTTTTCCATCGTCTCTTCGATAAACTGTTCACGAGTTAACGAAACAGAAACAGCTTCCGCCGCATGGTCTGCTTGGGAATGCTTCCAATCGGGAGACGGGGCGTCATCTGACGGCGGCTCTTTGGCCGCGAGCAGCGAAGCGGGCGGTGTGACGAGTCCAAACGTGCAGACGGTAATGGCGACAACAAGCGTTTTTCGAAGCCAAGACGGCAGCTTCATCGCCTTCACCTCCCACTACCGCCGATCAGCGGCTAAAGACGCAAACAAGCCGGTCGCTTTTAATTTGGCGACCGCCCGGCGCAACACCGCCTCCGGCTGGACGAGGGCGATGCGCACATAGCCCTCGCCGCTTGGCCCAAACGCGTGCCCGGGCGTGACGACGACGCCCGCTTGGTCGATGAGCGCCTTCGCAAACGAAAGCGATGTAAAGCCGTCCGGAATTTTCGCCCACACGAACATACCGGCTTGCGGACGGTCAACCGCCCAGCCGATGTCGGCCAACCCGTCAACGAGCGCATCGCGGCGCGATTGATATATCGCGCGGCTTTCGGCGCAAAAGTCGGCCCCATGACGCAGCACTTCGGCCGCCGCTTTTTGAATCGGCCAAAAGACGCCATAATCCAAATTCGACTTAAACTCGGCGAACGTGCGAATCACCTCGGCATTTCCGCACAAATAGCCGACCCGGCAGCCGGCCATGTTGTAGCTTTTGGACAACGAATTGATCTCCACGCCAACGTCCTTTGCGCCTGGAACAGAAAGAAAACTCACCGGTTTGTTTCCGTCATAATACAGCTCGCCGTAAGCAAAATCGGACACAACGAGAATATCGTACCGCTTCGCAAACTCGACCACTTCGCGATAAAACGATTCTGTCGCTATAGATGGAACTGGATTTCCAGGGAAGTTGATAAACATGATTGTCGCCCGTTTGGCAATGTCCTCCGGGATCGCACGCAAATCCGGCAAAAAGCGGTTTTCCTCCCTCAGCGGCAGAAAATACGGCTCCGCTTCCGCCATTGCCACCCCCGCCGCATACGCCGGATACCCGGGATCCGGCAATAAAATGACATCCCCCGGGTCGGCGAACACCATCGGCAAATGCACGAGCCCGTCCTGTGATCCGATGACGTACGTTACTTCCGTCTCCGGATCGAGCACGACGCCATGCGCCGTGCGATAATAGTCGGCGACCGCTTCATGAAACTCGCGAATGCCCCTTAATGTGTAGCCGTACGCATTCGGCTCGTTGGCGTAGCGGGCGATCGCCTCACGCACAAACGGCGCCGGGGGCAAATCCGGGCTGCCGACGCTTAAATCGATCCACTCGTCATGAAGATGGCGCCGCTGTTGGCGATACGCCGCCAATTCGGCAAAAATCGATGCAGAAAATGCGTTCATTCGTTTCGCCCTTTTCATCGTCTTTCCTCTCCCTTGCCAAAACAAAAACCGCTTTTCCTTTTCACTTTTGTTGGTATATACTATGATTACATGAATAGTGTATCATATGTTCAAGGGGAAAACATAGACAGAAAGGCGGGAAAACAGCGATGACAACCATCTTTTTTGCGGCCAGCCTCATTACGTTGTTGTATTTCATTTACAGCTGCATCGCCAATGCCTGACGGCGGCAGCGAAAACGGAGCTCCGCACAGGAGCTCCGTTTTCTTTCAGTCGATTTTCGTTTTTTTGCGCGCAGAATCAAGCTCGTAGGCGCCTGTTTCCGTTTGCGTCGTGCCTTGTCCCCTCACCTCCGGGGCGCTGACGCCCGTTTTCGAACGGTCTTTTTTCCGCTTCGGCACGCCGATCACCTCCGCCCTTATCGTTCCCCGGCGCCGGCAGCGGTATGCAAGGCCTGGGAAGGCATAAGGCATCAGTTGCAATATTTGTCAAACGCAGCCAAAATGTTTTCCATCACGTCCTCCATCGAGTGAAACTCGATGTCTTCGCGCGGGATAAAATGAACAACTTCCTTTCCTTTTAAGAGCGCCATCGACGGCGAGGACGGCGCATAGCCGACAAAGTACTCGCGCATTTTCGCCGTCGCCTCTTTGTCTTGGCCGGCGAATACCGTCACAAGATGATCCGGCTTTTTCTCGCTCCTAAGCACCGCCTGCGTCGCGGCCGGGCGCGCCAGTCCGGCGGCGCAGCCGCACACTGAGTTGACAAAGACAAACGTCGTTCCTTCCACTTGTTCCATAAACTGCTCGACTTCCTCACTCGTGCGCAATTCGCGGAAACCGGCGCGGACGAGCTCATCGCGCATCGGCTGCACGAGCTGACGCATATATTCTTCATATGCCATCGACATGGCCATCATCCCTCCATATGATCATCGTTGTGCTATCAGCATACTATACTTCGCACGAAAAAATCAATGAAGACGGCTGCCAGCGGCAAGTGAAAAGCCGATGGCCGGGGGAAGACGCCCCTCCAAATCAGCGCCGGCTGGGAAACAGCCGCAAACCCGAAAATGAAGTGGCTGCCGTCAGTGACTGCAGCGTGGAACATTCAAATAGAATGAACGTATCTTGAGCACAACCGTGACGACTTAACAAGAATCGCTTGTTTGGCCAAAGAAAGAGACGCGCCGGCCGGCGCGCCTTTTTTTATTTCTCCGTCTTGTTCTCTTTTTTTCGACTTTCCGTCATTTGCTTCCAGACGGAGCCTTTCGCCTCTTCGCCGCCTTCAATCCGTTCGATCGCCATTTTCACTTGCAAGCTGACCTCAAATTCCGGATCGTTTTCCGCCGCTTTTAACGCCGGCAAGGCCGATTCATCGCCGACTTCGTACAAAAACATAGCCGCGCGCCAACGAACGAGCTTGCTTTCGTCCTTGAGCGCCTCGATCATGGCCGGAATGGCCTCCGGATCGCCGATGTCGGACAAACAGTCGCCGGCAGTGCGGCGGACAGCGACAGCCGGATCTTTTAGCGCTTTGTACAAATACGGAAGCACCTTTTTCCCGCCGATCATGCCAAGGTATGCCGTCGCCAGGCGGCGAATCGCCATTTTTTCATCCTTGAGCGCCTTGGCCAACACCGGGATATCGTCCTCGGTCGGCTCAGCCATTTGTTCGAGCGCGGCATACCGTTTGCGCCAGTCCGGGTCATCGAGCATCTCGCTTGTCACTTTGATGCCCGGCCGTTTTTGCACCGTTTTTTCCTGCTCGCCGCGGTGGAACATGTTGACGATTCGCTCGAGCCGCTCCGGCGGGTAGGCGGCTGACAGCTCGTCGACGATTTCGCGGCCGATTTCTTCGAATGTGCCGTAACGCACCCCTTTTTCGACCCATTTGCGCTCAAGCACAACATTTCCCGCGTATTTTTGCGCCTCAATGACTGCGTCCATAAACGGTTTCGGCAGCCCGACGCGGTGTTCGCGCTCCCCATCGACAAGCTTCACTTGCATCGGCAGACCGTACAGCATTTGCACGAACACTTTCACTTCGCCAAAATGTTCGTTCACCGTCGGCTTTTCCTCTTCCGCTTCCCCCACATCTTCGCCGAACACTTCGCGCACTTTCGTCAAAATGTCGCGCCAATCGTACTTCGGATGACGCTCGACGGCCAGAAAATCGGCGACATGGTAAATGCCTTTCACCCCTTCAATGCGCATGAGCGCCTGGATGATCGGCGGCGCGGCGGCGACGTTGTCCGGCTTGTAGTTATGGCTCGTGCCAAACGGCAGCTCTTCATCAAGCAGCACTTTCATCGTATTCGGGCTTGGTGTCGGTTCAATCGCTTTAATGCGCAAGCGCAACCCCCTCCTTTGACTGTCCCACTGTCTTACAGCAGTTTTTCGATGTCTTCTTTCAGCTCACTCGGCTTTGTTTGCGGAGCGAAGCGGGCGACGACGCGTCCATGGCGGTCAACCAAAAACTTTGTGAAATTCCATTTGATCGCCTTTGTCCCCAACGCCCCCGGCGCCTCTTCTTTTAAATATTGAAACAATGGATGGGTGTTATCGCCATTCACATCCACTTTCGCAAACAGCGGGAACGTCACGCCATAATTCAACTGACAAAACTGCTCGATCTCCGCTTCCGTCCCCGGCTCTTGGCCGCCGAACTGGTTGCACGGAAAGCCGAGCACCACAAACCCGCGATCACGATATTCGTCATACAGCTCCTGCAGTTCTTTATACTGCGGGGTAAAGCCGCAACGGCTCGCCGTGTTGACGATCAACAACACTTTTCCTCGATAGGCAGACAACGGCTGTTCTTCTCCGCGAATCGTTTTGACGCTGAATTCATACACACTCATCGTTCTCACCTCACCCCCATCATAGCCGATTTCTCCGGTTGTTTCCACTTTTTGCACCGTTACTGGTCGGCAAATGGCTGCAGCTGTTCGAGCGAGGAAATCATATACGGCACCATTTCCGGTAAATCGGCCGCGTTTTCTTCGTAAATAAGGCGGGCAAATTCGACCACGGCTTCATTTTCATACGAGCCGCGTTCATGCGGAAACGGAAAGCGGAGCGTTTGCCGAATGATTCGCTCCTTGCCCCAAATCGTCCGCAGCGTTCCTTCGATAAGCGCACAAACGGACAGGCGGCGCACCGGCAAGGCGAACGAGACCGCAAGCCGGCAGCCGGCCTGGCCGTGATGGAGCCGTTCATTCACCAGTTCGGCAAAATCGATCGCAAGCCGCACCGTGCAGACGACCGGCGGTTCAGGCGCACCGGCCTGTTGAAAGGAAATGGCGTACTCGCGCGACAGGCGGGCCAAATCGGCGAGATCGCGGCGGTCGGTGACGGCAATGCGCCCTTGCAAGTCGGCATCATAGACGGCTCCTTCCAACACCGTTTTCAAATTGTCAAACGCCGTCGGATCCATTCGTTCCCCCCCTTATTTTCTTTCGCTGTTGAATGTCCACGAACGAAAAAATGAATTGAAGAAAGTCAATAAACTTTTTATAATGGAATTATTTAAAAAACGAGAACGAAACGGAGGGGACATCGTTGCCAATCAACATTCCAAAAGATTTGCCAGCAAAAGAAATCCTCGAACAAGAAAACATTTTCGTCATGGACGAAGAACGGGCGTATTCGCAAGATATCCGCCCGCTCAATATCGTTATTTTAAACTTAATGCCGGAAAAAGAAAAAGCGGAAACGCAGCTATTGCGCCTGCTCGGCAACTCGCCGCTGCAAGTGAACATCACCTTTTTGCGCCCAGAAACCCATGAGCCGAAAACGACAAGCAAACATCATTTAGAACAATTTTACACCATTTTCCCGCATATTCGCCATCGCAAGTTCGACGGGATGATCATCACCGGAGCGCCGGTCGAGCAAATGCCGTTTGAAGAGGTCAACTATTGGAGAGAGTTGACGGAAATAATGAAATGGACGAAAACGAACGTCACCTCGACGTTGCACATTTGCTGGGGAGCACAGGCCGGCTTGTATTACCATTACGGCATCCCGAAACATCCGCTGCCAAAAAAATGCTTTGGCGTGTTCAACCATACGCTCGAAGTGAAAAATGTCAAACTGCTGCGCGGGTTTGATGATGTGTTCCGCATGCCGCACTCCCGCCATACGGATGTCAAACGCGAGGACATTGAAAAAGTGCCGGAGCTGACGATTTTGTCGACCGCCGACAAAGCCGGTGTTTCTCTCGTCGCTTCGAACGACGGGCGGCAAATTTTCTTGACCGGCCATCCAGAATATGATGCGACAACGCTCAAAGAAGAATATGAACGCGACTTGGCGAAAGGGCTACCGATTCACATTCCGGAATCATACTTTCCGAACGATGACCCAAGCCAGCCGCCGCTGAACACATGGCGCTCGCATGCCAATTTACTGTTTGTCAACTGGCTGAACTATTACGTGTATCAAGAAACGCCTTATGAATGGGAATGAAATCAATATATGCAATCATTTCACTTGAACCATCCCGAAAAAACGCCTTGCTGAAACATATGCAAGGCGTTTTTCTCATTTTGGACGATTGTTTTCGTGTTTCGACAATCGCCCTGTTCTTTTAGTTTTTTTTGACATACAATACGATAGATTCCACCAGGAGGTGAACATGATGGGCGCTTGGCATGGAAACAGCTTTGCGTTGATTGTCGTTCTGTTTATTTTGTTGATTATTGTTGGATGTGCCTGCTTGGGCGGATATGCCTACTAACCGAAATCACTGATTGCCTTCATCCGGCCGGCTTGCAGCGGGAACACGAACGCTTCCCGCTTTTTTTATGCTGGGCTGTAGACAACCATGCATAGGAATGAAGGCATCGTCCATGCTAAACGTATGACAACGGCAGCCAAAGGAGGTGGAGCTCATGACGAAACGCCCAAACAACGGCAGCCGCAATCAAAACGCGCCAACGCAAGATCCGATGGCCTTGCTTCGCGGCCCGGTTTCCGGCGATAACAGTAAAGGACGTCGGCAAAACAAAATCCAAAATGACAAAACCGATGAAAATGCCTAACCTGCAAAAAAGCGGCTAAAAAACGGCCGCTTTTTTGCTTCTAAAATTCAATCCCTTTCATCGCGGTCCTTCCTTGTTCATAGTCATGCTTGACCCACTTCATTTCCGTAACGATATCGGCAGCCGCCATCAACTCCGGGCGCGCCGCGCGCCCCGTGATGACAAGATGGAGCGACGGCGGGCGCGTGCGGATCAGCTCGAGCACCTCGCTGACTGATACGATATCTTCAACGGGAAAGCGGTCAATGGCCAACACATTGTTCAGTTCATCGAGCACAATCATATCATACCGTCCGGAATACACATATTCTTTGGCCACCGCCCAGGCACGCTTCAATGCTTCCCGGTGGATGTCCGGCGTTTTCGTCCAAGTGAAGCCAGCGCCGAGTTGGCGCACCTCGACACCGAGGCGGCGAAGGGCGAGCTGCTCGCCGTACGTGCGCTCTGGAGACTTGACAAATTGCAAAATGGCGACGTTCATTCCCCGCCCAACCGCGCGCAGGGCAAGCCCCAATGCGGCCGTCGTTTTTCCTTTTCCATCGCCCGTATACACGATGACACGCCCGCTACGACGAGGCGTCGGCATTGACCACGCCTCCTTGCCCCTCTGGAAACCATTGAATCGTCTCACGCAGGCGAACGACATCGCCGATGATGATGATGGCCGGATGGGAAATGCCGGCCTTTCGCGCTTCAACCGGCAACGTCGCCAGCGGCGCCGCCACGGTGCGCTGCCGCTCAGTCGTCCCCCATTCAATGACGGCCGCCGGTGCATCCGACGGCTTGCCCGCCGCCATCAGCCGGCCGCAAATATCCGGTAAATTGGCCGCTCCCATGTAGACAAGGATCGTATCGCATCCGCGGGAGAGCGCCTCCCAATCGACTTGCTCGCTCCGATGCCCGCTGACGATCGCCACCGAGTCAGCGTAATCCCGGTGGGTGACCGGAATGCCGGCATACGCCGGAACAGCGATGCCGGATGTCACCCCGGGAACGATTTCAAACGGAATGCCGGCTTTCGCCAACACTTCCGCTTCTTCGCCAACGCGGCCAAACACACACGGATCGCCGCCTTTTAAGCGGACGACCGTTTTGCCTTGTTGCGCATGCCAAACGAGCAGCTCGTGAATTTGTTCTTGAACGGTGTCATGTTTTCCCGGCTCTTTGCCGCAGTAAAGAACCTCAGCGCCCGGCTTTGCGTAGCGCAGCAGCTTCCGGTTGATGAGCCGGTCGTAAATAATGACATCCGCCCGCTCTAGGCATTCGCGGCCGTAAACCGTGATGAGCTTTTCATCGCCCGGCCCGGCGCCGACTAAATACACTTTGCCGATGGTCATTTCCCGTTCTCCCCTTTCGCATCAGCGGTGGAAACGCCTGCCGAAGCGAATGTCGCCATTTCGTTCACCATCGCCGTTGCGGACACCAAGAGCGGAAACGCCACAGCAGCTCCGCTTCCTTCGCCAAGGCGCAGGCCAAGATCCAAAAGCGGCTCTTTCCCAAGCAAACGAAGGGCTATGCTGTGCCCCGGCTCTTCGGAACGATGGCCGGCAATCATATAGTCGGCGACGTTCCCGGCAAACTGGCGGGCCACAAGGGCAGCCACCGTGCAAATAAAGCCGTCAAGCAAAATCGGAATGCGCCGTTCAGCGGCTGCCAACATCGCCCCGGCCATAGCCGCAATCTCCAACCCGCCGATTTTCGAAAGCCATTCAACCGGCTTCGCCGGATTGGGGCGATGAAGCAAGAGCGCCCGGCGGATGACGTCCCGTTTATGGGCAAGCATCTCCTCTTGAATGCCGCTTCCTTTGCCAACGATGCGCTCAAGCGGCTCCTCGGAGAGCGTGGCCAATAAAGCGCTCGCAGCGGTTGTATTGCCGATGCCCATTTCGCCGACAATAAGCGTGCGGGCGCCTTGTTCAATGATGGATGCCGCCTGCTCGTAACCGACATAAAGCGCCTGTTCGGCCTCGGACGGCGTCATCGCTTCCGTTTTGGCGAAATTGTTCGTTCCCGGGCGCACCTTCTTCTGAATGACACGCTCATCAGCAATTGGCACGGCGACACCGACATCAATGACTTGAAGCAACGCGCCGATTTGCCGGCTGAAGGCGTTGATTGCCGCTCCGCCGTTGGCAAAGTTGTACACCATTTGCGCCGTCACTTCGGCTGGATAGGCGGACACCCCTTCTTCCGCGACGCCATGGTCGGCCGCAAACACGAGCACTCCGGGCGGAGTGACGCGTGGGAGCAGCTCTCCAGTCATACCGGCAAGCGCGGCCGCCACTTCTTCCAGACGGCCGAGGCTGCCGGGCGGTTTCGTCAGCTGATTGATGTAATCACGTGCTTGTTCCACCATTTCACGGCGGATCGGTGGGATGGAAGCATTCATCACGGTCGCACCATATCCCCATCAAGCGGGAATAGGCGCTTCCTCCTTTCTCGTCTATGATTGAGGGGCGAAAAAGCAGCTTTCCCCCGTCACGCTTTAGCGAAGAGGAAGGCCGGCCACCTCCCGCTTTACAGAGGAATTCGCAGCCCCCAAACCGAGCCAATCGCTCGGCAAAAGCGGGCCATATCGGCCGTTCCTCCGCACCACCATTTTCCATATCGATCACAGCCGCTGAAATTGACGCATCATCTGTTCGATCCGTCCGACGTCGACATGCTCGCGGACATGGGCGGCAAGCCGGTCAAACATCGCTTCCTTACGGGTGTGAAACGATACAGCGCCGTGCAACGGAGCTCCCTTTTCGCGGCGAATAGCATTCAAAAAAGCGGTGCGGAACGCATCGTTATGAAACAAATCGTGCATGTACGTGCCCAGCACCCGCTCATCACTGTGCTTCGCCCCTTCATGACGGCCGTCCGCCTCAATAAGCGGCGCATAGCCAGAAAGCGGCGTCGAGCGGCCCATATGAATTTCGTATCCTTGCACGGCAAATCGCTCTCCGCCCCATGTAAGCACTCCTTCGGAACGGATCGTGATTTTCGTCCGCTCAAGCGTTGTTTCCATCGGCAGCAACCCAAGCCCTTTGACTTCCAAAAGCGGCGTCTCGACTCCATACGGATCGCGGATGACGGCGCCAAGCATTTGGTAGCCGCCGCATAAGCCGACGACCCTCGCTTTTCCTTCATTGACAAGCGACACAATGCGGGAAGCGAGTCCTCTTTTCTTCATATAAATCAAGTCTTCGATCGTGTTTTTGCTTCCCGGCAGCACGATCACATCCGGCTCGCCGAGTTCACCCGCGTGCGTCACCAACCGGACGCGGCAGTCCGGTTCGGCCAAAAGCGGGTCGATATCGGTGAAATTGGCGATTTTCGGATAGCGGATGACGGCGATGTCAATCGCTTCCTCTCCCCCGACAGATGAAGCAAACCGCTCAAGCGACAGCGAATCTTCCGCATCGATCGTCAAATCCGGCAAATAGGGGACAACGCCGAGCACCGGCACGCCGGTGCGCTGCTCAAACCAATCAAGCCCCGGTTTAAGCAGTGACACATCGCCGCGAAACTTGTTAATGATGACGCCGATGACCCGCTTTCGGTCCTCAGGCTCAAGCAGCGACAGCGTTCCGACGAGGCTCGCGAACACCCCGCCCCGCTCAATATCGCCGATCAACACGACCGGAGCGTTGGCGAGGCGGGCGATGCGCATGTTGACGAGCTCACGGTCGTTTAAATTCACTTCGGCCGGGCTTCCCGCTCCTTCGATGACAAGCCGATCGTATTCGTTCATCAGCGTTTCAAGCGACTGGCGAATGACGGCCAGTCCTTGGTCGAAAAACTCGTTTCGGTAGGCGAACGCCTGCATATTGGCATACGGTTTGCCAAGCACAACGATTTGCGACTCGTGATCGCGGCTTGGCTTAATCAAAATCGGATTCATCTCGACGCGCGCCGCCACTCCGGCCGCTTCCGCCTGAATGCCTTGCGCCCGGCCGATTTCTTTCCCGTCCGGCGTTACATATGAGTTTAACGACATGTTTTGCGACTTAAACGGCGCCGTCTTCCAGCCGTCTTGGGCAAACATGCGGCAAAA
Source organism: Geobacillus sp. Manikaran-105 (assembly GCF_002809955.1). Classification (NCBI taxonomy): domain Bacteria; kingdom Bacillati; phylum Bacillota; class Bacilli; order Caryophanales; family Anoxybacillaceae; genus Geobacillus; species Geobacillus sp. Manikaran-105. The sequence continues at coordinate 38,617 of NZ_PIJG01000009.1, read as the reverse complement.
GGCGGTGGCGATGACGCTTTTGCCGGCATCGGAATGGGTGCCTTGAAACATGACTGGCAGCGCTCTAGCCATCGCGTTTCACCCGCTCGCATGCGGCGAGCCATCGTTCAGCCATCGCCGGGGCGGACGCGAAATGGAAATGGACGTAGCCGGCGACAAGCCGGTGCATTAGACAACCGTCCGGCTTTGTTCCTTTCCGGCCGCTCGTGTCATAAGCAAACGGCATCTCGCTCCGCGGTTCGTACACCGAATAATGGAATTCATGTCCGCGCGCTGTTTCTCCTTCCGGCAATAGAAAATTCCCTTTCCGCCCGCGCACTTCGCGATACCCAAGCGCCGCCAGCGTCCGCTGCATGACGACCCGCCCCGGAATGACGCCGACCATGTCGTACGCCTCCCCGCTCGTCGTCACAAGCTGTTCAGTGAGAAACATAAATCCGCCGCACTCAGCCAGCGTCGGCAAACCGGATTCAATCGCCGCCCGGATCGACTGTTTCGCCGCCGTCTGCCGCGCCAGCTCAGCGGCAAATTCCTCCGGGAAGCCACCGCCGATATACAGCCCGTCGGCGCCTTCCGGAAGCGGCTCGCCGGCGAGCGGGGAGAAATAAACAAGTTCCGCGCCATAGGCGGCCAATATCTCCAAGTTTTCTGGATAGTAAAAGTGGAAGGCGGCATCCTTCGCCACCGCGATGCGAACCGGATACGTCCGGCTTGGCTGGACAAGCGGCGCAGGCGCCTCCAGAGGCGGAGCGGACTCGGCGATTTGAAGCAGCGCCTCCCAATCGACTGTTTCCGCTACTTTTTCCCCAAGGGCGGCAAAAAAAGCATCCAATTCGCCGCGCTCCACCGACGGTACGAGCCCTAAATGCCGCTCGGGCAACGTCAGAGCCTCGTCTTTTGGCAAATAACCGACCGCCGGGATGCCGCACATTTGCTCGATGGCCGCCTGAATCAGCCGGAAATGCCCTTCGCCGCCGACGCGGTTCGCAAACACGCCGGCAATGCGGACGTTGGGGTGAAACGTTTGAAACCCGCGGACGATGGCAGCAGCGCTGCGGGCCATGCCGGCGGCGTCAATGACAAGCAGCACCGGGCTTTCCGTCAATGCCGCAATATCGGCTGTCGATCCTTCATCAGACAGCGGCTGCTTGCCGTCAAACAGCCCCATCACCCCCTCGATGATGGCGAGATCCGCCCCTTGGCAGCCGTTCGCCAACATTTGGCGCACGTTCGCACGGCCGGCCATCCAGCTGTCCAAGTTGCGCGCCGGCCGGCCGGTGACCGCCGTATGGTACGTCGGATCAATGTAGTCTGGTCCGCATTTAAACCCTTGCACCGTATATCCTTGCTGCCTCATGGCCGCCATCAAGCCGAGCGTTACAGTCGTTTTGCCGGCACCGCTTCCTGGCGCAGCGATGACAAGCCGTCGCATGGCTCGCTCTCCTTTCTGCGTCTGTGATCGATCAGTGCCACCGAAATCGTCACGTTGCCCGATTTCTTTTTCACGAGCGCCATTCGATCGGCCCCGCTGTACAATTTCGCCGCCGGCTCGCTCACCCCGTAGGCGCCGGTGTAGCGAAACACGGTCTCCGACGGCGCTTCGATCGGCACCGTGTTCAGCTCTTCTGGCGTATATGCAACCAATTCCCATCGATATTTGTTGACTACCTCCAAAAGGCCTTGTTCATCCTTTTTCAAGTCAATGGTGCACACCGCTTTGACGCTTTTGAGCGAAAAGCGCAGCTCATTGAGCGTCTCGCGGATGACCGCTTCGATTTCGTCAGCCGATGTGCCGCGGTTGCAGCCGATGCCAAGGGCGATCACTTTCGGGCGATACAAGACGCCGTTTTGCAAAATCGCTTCTTCTTCCGGCGCAAGCAGCCGGTGAGTGACCACAAGCGCTGCCGTCGGGCGGGCGGCCAGCGCCTCCGCGATCGAGCCGTACACGGTGATGTTTTTTGGCAGCGGGCGGCCCGCCGGCCACCAATTTGGTTCTCCTGACTCTTGCACAATGGCGACCGGTTCTTCATTGACAACAGCCGCGCTCACCGGCGTCAAGTTGTCATCCGACTCCCATTCCCAGCCGAATTCGCGGCCGAATAGATCAACAGCGATCGTCTGCTGCACATCGGAAGCGGTCGTAATGACCGGGCGGGCGCCCAATATGGCGGCCACACGCCGCGTCAGTTCGTTGGCGCCTCCTAAATGGCCGGATAATACGCTGATGACATGTTCTCCTTTATCATCAATGACGACAACCGCCGGATCGGTCTTTTTATCTTTCAGCAATGGAGCGATCATCCGGACGACCGCGCCGAGCGAAATGATGCAAATGAGCCCGTCGTAGCGGGCGAACAGCTCCGGCAGCAACGTCTTCACGTTGCCGGAAAACAAGCGGATCCCGTGCTCGGCTTCATCGCCGCGGGCGAATTTCTCCGTATAATACACGTCCGCTCCAACTAGAGCGCCGCCGAGCCGGCGGGCGATCTCGACCCCGTGTTTCGTAATGGCCACGACCGCATAGACGCCGTTCCTTTCGTTGTTTATGGCAACAGCCCCCACCTTACGCCTCCCCCTTTCGATATCCGTGCGTAAACGTCCGGTCATACAGCTTCGACCGATAGCCTTGTCCATGAATATGCGGATCGAGCGCCCAGCCGGCTAAGATGATGGCGTGCTTCGTCACACCATGGCGCCGCATATCCTCAGCCAATGTCGCCACCGTGGAGCGAATCACCACTTCATCCGGCCATGTCGCCTTATAGACGACCGCGACCGGCGTATCACCGCTCCAGCCCGCGTCAAGGAGCGCCGCGCTTACTTTTTTGGCAAGCGTCGCGCTTAAAAAAAGGACAAGGGTGCAATGATGCTGGGCCAGCTCCTGCAATTTCTCACGCGGCGGCACCGGCGTCCGCCCCTCGGCGCGGGTGAAAATGACCGTCTGCGTCAATTCGGGGACGGTGAGCTCGGCCTGCACGGCTGCCGCGGCCGCAAACGCCGAACTGACACCGGGGACGATTTCGACTTCAATTCCTTCTCCTTTCAATAAGGCGATTTGCTCGAGCGTCGCCCCGTAAATCGATGGATCACCCGTATGCACGCGGACGACGAGCCGGCCTTGCCTCACCTTGTCGGCCATCATCGCCACTATTTGTTCCAAATGCATGCCGGCTGTATGAAACACCTCTGCCTCCGGCTTCCGGTAACGCTCAATCAGTTCTTCGCTCACTAACGAGTCGGTGTAAAAAATGGCGTCCGCCGCGGCCAACAGCTCCGCTCCTCGAACGGTGATCAAATCCGGCGCTCCCGGCCCCGCTCCGATGATATACAGCTTCACTTTCTCACCACCAGCAATGTCAAATATTCGAGTTCTGCCCCTTCGAGCCGCTCAACGTCCCAAATGACTTCTTCCCTTGACGTCACTTTCGTCACCACTGCCGCCCGATGAAGCAAATCGAGCTCGCGCAGGAGGCGGATCATCAAGTCGATCACTTTTGCTACTTTAAAAAAGATGACACAATCATGTGCAAGAATCGCGGCTTTCATCGCTTCATAGTCGTCACGCGCCGGCACGATCGCCACTTGCTCATCGCCGTCCGCAAGCGGCAGGCGAAGCCGGGCGGCGGCGGCGTTCGCCGAGCTGACGCCGGGGACGACTTCGATCGGCGCGTCTGGATAGCGTCGCTCCATCACATGCATCAAATGGATGAACGTGCTGTACAACAGCGGATCGCCTTCGGTGACAAACGCCACATCGCGCCCAGCCGACAGTTCCGCCCAAATGGCGTCGGCTGCTTCGTTCCATTTTGGTTCAAGCACGGCCACGTCTTTTGTCATCGGAAAATGAAGCCCAAGCCGGCGTTTTTCCTCCGGCGCAAAATACGCGTCGATAATTTGTTCGGCATAGCTTTTGCTTTGCCGCCCTTTTTTTGGATAGGCGATCACCTCCGCCTCTTTTAGGCGGCGGTACGCCTTGACAGTCATCAGCTCCGGATCGCCTGGGCCCACGCCGATGCCATATAATGTTCCCGTCATTTCTCTCCCTCCCGCTTCGCGGCTATGATGTACACCGGATTGAGCGCCTCAAAGCGCGTCAAGTTCAAAATCGGCTTGCTTCGCGACACTTGCGCGAGCGTGATATCGACATGAAACCCGCGTTCGCTGAGCTCGCGGCTCGCTTCGGCTAGCGTCTCGATCGTCGCCGCATTGATGACGATGCGCCCATTTCGTTTCAAGCGGCGGCAGCACACATCCAGCAATGGCGCCATCGCCCCTGACGTGCCGCCGATAAAGATGGCGTCCGGGTCGGCAAATTCGTCGAGCCGATCGGGCGCCCTGCCGTGCACAAGCGTGATATCGACACGGAATTTGCGCAAGTTTTGCCGGCAAAGTTCGATATCTTGTTCATTTTTTTCAATCGCAAACACGGCGCCGTCGCGGGCGATTTTCGCCGCTTCAATCGCCACCGAACCGGTGCACGTTCCAATATCCCAGACGACGCTGTCCGGGCGCAAGCGCAAAGCGCTTAGACTTAAAACTCGGATTTCTTTTTTCGTAATCAATCCTTTGTCCGGCTTGCGCTGAAAAAACTCGTCATCCTCAATGCCGAGCGGCCAAACCGGACCGGGAGCGGTTTGCCGCAAAATGACTATATTTAATGGAAGAAACTCAGCTCCCGCCATCTCTTCCAACGAAAACAAGCGGCAACGCTCGTTCGGGCCGCCGAGCTCCTCACCGACAAACGCCTCATATTCCGTGATGCCGTACTCGAGCAAATAGCGGGCGATGACGGCCGGCGAGTTCGTCTCATCGGTTAAGATGGCGACTTTGCGCCGCCCGTCGATCCGTTGCACGAGGCCGGTGAGCGGGCGGCCATGGACGCTGATAAATGCGGCATCTTGCCAAGACTCCCCCATTTTCGCAAACGCCCATTGCACCGAGCTGACCGCCGGATACACCTCAATCGGCAATTTGCCGGCCAAATAGCTGCCGATGCCGTAAAAGAGCGGATCGCCAGACGCCAGCACGACAGTACGGCGCGTCTCGTGCCGAAGCCGCTCCACCAGCTCCGCCAGTCCGCGGCGGATGACGATCGTTTCTCCTTTGTAATCGGGAAACATCGCCAGCTGCCGCTCGCCGCCGACAAGCAGTTCGCTTTCATCAATCCAGCGCCGATACAGCTCAGGAAGACTTGCCTTCCCGTCAGCTCCCACGCCGATCAGTTTCATCGTCCCCATCAATTTGCACCGCCTTTCCTAATCGTTGTCCGTTCATGGTGTAAATGGACGTCGCCACCGTCAAGCCGCCTCCGACTTCGTTGAGCGCTGCCCGGCAACACGCCTCACACAACAGTTCGAAAAACTTCGTGCAGCCGGCTTCTTGCATCATGTCGCCGACTTGCGCCGCCGTGTTCGCGCCGCGCACCGCGGCCACCAACGCGGAAGAGGCGCCGGCTTGCTCAGCGAGCGCCGCCAAAAAACCGAAGTCAACCGGAGCGCTTTTCGAGTGCACCATCATCACCCCTTGGGCGACTTTCGAAAATTTCCCCATCATCCCGACCATCGACACCATCTTGATGCCAAGCCGTTTGCATTGCTTCAGCGTAAACCCGACAAAATCACCCATTTCAATAAATGCTTCTTCCGGCAAATGCGGATACTCTTGCATGGCATATTTCTCGCTCCGCCCCCCGGTCGTGATCACGACATGGCGGCAGCCGTTCGCTTTCGCCACTTGAAGCGCCTGTACGATGCTCGCCCGGTAGGCGGCGGTCGAGAACGGAACGACGATGCCCCGCGTTCCTAAAATCGAAATGCCGCCCATAATGCCAAGCCTCGGATTCAACGTTTTTTTGGCGATTTCCTCGCCGCCGGGCACGGAAATGACAACGTTCACCCCGCGATGTAAACCGTATTGCGCCAATACTTCGTTGACTGCTTCGCGGATCATTTGCCGCGGCACTGGATTGATCGCCGCTTCCCCGACCGGCACCGGCAAGCCGGGTTTGGTGACGCGTCCGACCCCTTCACCGCCGTCGATATGAACGCCCGGCGACGAGGCCCACGAGACAGTGGAAACGATGAGCGCACCGTGCGTCGCATCCGGATCATCGCCGCCGTCTTTCACCACAGCTGCAGTCGCCGTTTCGCCTTCGAACGAACAAGAGGCAAGTGAAAAGGTGACGACCCGCCCGATCGGAAGGCGAATCGTCGCGTCTGTCTGCACTTGGCCAGTGATGAGGGCTGTGAGCGCGGCTTTCGTGGCCGCTGCCGCGCACGATCCGGTCGTATACCCTTCACGCAGCGTTTTTTTCGTTTCCATCGTTCGTCACGCTCGCTCGGCAAGCAGCGATAACGCATTCAAAGCGGCGACCGTCACGGTGCTTCCTCCTTTGCGGCCGCGATTGGTGATGAACGGCACATCGAGCTTCGCCAATTCTTCTTTCGATTCCGCCGCCGAGACGAATCCGACCGGCAAGCCGATCACAAGCCCCGGCCGCGCTTCTCCTTCTTTGATGAGGCGAATGAGCTCCAATAACGCTGTCGGAGCGTTGCCGATGGCGAAAATGCCGCCTTCCGCTTCTTTCACCGCTTTGCGCATCGCCACGATCGCCCTCGTCGTATTCAGCCGTTTCGCTTCCGCGATCACGTCTTCATCAGAAATATAGACGCGCACCGCGCTGCCGAACTTCGCCAACCGCGCTTGATTGACGCCGGCTTGCACCATTTGCACATCGGCGACGACAAGCTTGCCGCTGCGGATGGCATCAATGCCTGAGCGAATCGCATCCGGGTGGAAAAGAAGACTTTTGCCAAGCTCAAAATCAGCCGATGCATGGATGACGCGCTGAACGATTCGATATTGTTCTTCCGTAAACGAATGCTCGCCGATCTCTTCATCAATGATTTGAAAACTTCGCGCTTCAATTTGTTCCGGCTGGACGGTGGCCGGACGAAACGTGGTATGAAACTCCATCTTTCACTCGCTCCTTTTTTCGCTTGATGTTCAGGGAACTCCCGCTAGCCAAATCTATTTTGTTTGACACTACGTGTGCGCTTTACCCAGCGGCATGGAGGAATGTCCATCCGTTTACGCCGTCGGAAGCGGGGCATGCTGCTTCAACGACTCAAGCACGCCGGCAAAATCGTGGTGCACGATGCCGTATGACAGCCGCGGGCGGCGGATGACGATGACCTCGATGCCGAGCTCCTCGGCGGCGGCGATTTTCTCATCCACAAACCCGACTTTGCCGCTTTCTTTCGTGACGACGACCGTGACGCCGAAATGACGGTACAGCGCCCGGTCGAGCTCTTGGGTAAACGGCCCCTGCATCATGACGATCTGCTCTTGCGAAAACCCAAGACGCTCGCATTTGTCCAAATTGTCTTTTCTCGGGAGCATCCGGGCGATCACCTTCACGTTTGGGCGATTGAGCAGTTTGGCGGCGAAAATGTCGAGCGTTTTGCTGCCGGTCGTCAGCATCACGACGCCGCCTTTTTCCGCCGCCAAGTCAGCCGCTTCTTCATAGCTGTCGACAAATGTCACCTTCTCGGATGAAAACGAAGACGCCTGCCGCTCGTAGCGAATGTAGGGCAACCCGGCGTCTGCTGCCGCTTGCATGGCGTTTTTTGACGCCTCTTCCGCAAATGGATGGCTCGCGTCGACAATCGCTTTGGCCCCCTCGGCTTTGGCCAGATCGGCAAGCTGGGACGCATCCAAGCGGCCGACATAGGCGCGAATGCCGGCCGATCGGAGCTGTTCGGCCGCGTGATCGGTGACGACCGTCGCGGTTACGTTATAGCCGGCTTGTTGGATCATCACCGCCAATTCGCGGGCATCGCTTGTTCCAGCTAACAATAAAATCATCGGACGCTTCCTCCTTCAATGATGGTGATGATGATGGTGATGATGGGCGGCGTGCAGCCGATATTGACAGACATCGCAATTCATCGCCACCGTTTGGCCGAGCACCTCGTTGAGGCGGTCAAGCACGATCTCCTCAAGCTTCGGATGAAATCCAAAATAGCCGGCAAGCGCAAACGAGATATGCGAGTGCTCAGCTTGGTATTGCGCCACTTGCTGCTCAAGCCGCTTAATCAGGATGCCGGTGAATAAAAAATACGGAAGAACAATGATCCGCCTAGCTCCGAGCATGAGACAGCGGCGAACGGCGTCATCAAGCGACGGCGTCGTCACCCCCATAAACGCCGGCTCGATGAACGCATAGCCCGTTTGTTCCCAAAACAAGCGGGCGATTTTATACAAGTCGCTGTTCGCGTCCGGGTCGCTCCCGCCGCGGCCGAGCAAAATGACCGCTGTGCCGTCGTCTGGCTCTTCCGGCCGCTCGCCGATTTCTTGCAGACGCTCGCGCAAAATCGCGAACGTCTGCTCATGAACGCCGATCGGCCGTCCATATCGAAACATGATGTGCGGATAGCGCGCTTTCGCCTCATCGATTTCCGCCGGGATGTGCAGCTTCGAATGCCCAGCCGGCAATAAAATGAGCGGAATGACCGCCACTTCCGCCGCTCCGGCCTCAACGCACCGCGCGATTCCTTCGCTGATCGACGGACGGCCAAACTCTAGAAAACTCGTTTCAACATGGAAAGAAGCAGAAAGACGCGGCCGCAGGCGGTCGACAAACTGCTGTACTTGCTCATTTCCTTCCGGGTCGCGGCTTCCATGGCCGACAAACAAAATGGCTCTCATATTCGCTCTCCTCTCTTTTATATCGCTCCATCCGAGGTTACTCACCGCATGCCGGCGTTTCGATCTTCGCCGCCGTCTTGGCCTCCTCGTACGAAAAGCGGCCGATTTGTTTCACGCGGGCAAAAAACTTATGAAATCGTTCGTTCGGATGAGCATGTTCTTTGTACTGTTCAATGATGTCCGCCACAATGGCCACCATCTCTTCCGGCGGGATGCCTTCCGCAACGAGCTGGCCAGGATGGGCGTTGCGGCCGACCGTTTTCCCGCCTAAAAACAAGTCAAATTTCCCTTTCCGGTACACAAGCCCGATGTCTTCGCGCACCGCGCCGTAGCATGCCATGCCGCAGCCGTTGATGCCAAGCTTCAACTCTTTCGGCAGCGCCATGCCCCCAAATCGCCGCGCCAATTCCTCGGCATATGGAATCGCGTCTTTTTTCTCTCCATCGCAAAAGTCGCATGCCTTCACCGTCAGCACATCACCAACCGGCATCACCATCAGTCCGACAGCAGCGAGCCGATCGACAAGCCCTTTTGGATCCTCTGTCACCCGCTCGATTTTGATATAATGATCCGGCGTGTACGTCATTTTCCCGTCCGGTCCGACCGCTTCGGCGAGCGCGATGAGCTGTTCCAGAGTGAACTGCTTGTTGGCCACCCCTGGGCTCACTGCCGCTTCGAACAGCACGGCGGACGCCTTCTTTGTCGTTCTTCTTTCCAATGCTGCAAGCGCGTCCTCCGCTGTTTCTCTCACCCGATGCAACAGAGCGGATGACGGCCGGTTTTCCGTTTGGACGAATGGCTCCTCCGGCAGCGGAAAAGCGGAAGCTGCCGGCGCCAATCCAGCTTCCTTCGCGGCCGCGTCCACAGCCGGCGGCAAAACCGCTACGGCGGCAAAACCGCGGTCTTTCTCGTCCCCGAAAGCGGAGGCAGCCGCGGCAAACGGCCGAAACGCTTCTCCGTTTTCTTCGTCCGGCTCTCTCAGCGGCTTCGTCTGGTCGAGCGCCCATGGCTCCGCCTCTTTGCGCAGCCGCTCATGCGGCTTGAGCGGCTGGACGGCGGCAGTCAACTGGTATTTGCGCTGGTAGCCGCGCGGCGTGATCATGAGCCCATCGTAAACAAAAGTCGTCGAGTTGCCGATAATGACCGTCGTCAACATGCCGATTTCATGGTCCAGCATATGCGCCAAGTCGGTGAGGACGATATGCTGACGCTCGCGATACGCGCTTTTTACCAGACCGACCGGGGTCTCCGGAGACCGGTGGCGAAGCAGGATGCGCTGCGCCTCCACAATCTGCCGAGTGCGCCGCCCGCTTTTCGGGTTGTACAGCGCGATGACAAAATCGGCCGCCGCCGCGGCGTCAATCCGCTTTTCAATCAGCTCCCACGGCGTCAAATGATCGCTCAAACTGATCGTACAGGCATCGTGCATAATCGGGGCGCCAAGCAGCGCCGCGCACGAATGAATCGCGGAAATGCCAGGGATGACTTCGACTTCAATCGGACTCGCTTTCGTCCACCCTTTTTCGATCAACACTTCATACACGAGCCCCGCCATGCCGTACAACCCGGCGTCGCCGCTGGAGATGACGGCAACCGTTTTGCCGCGCTCGGCCCACTTCACCGCCGCTTGGGCGCGGCTCACTTCTTCGGTCATGCCCGTGCTAATGATCTCTTTTCCAGCAATGAGATCGCGCACAAGTTCGATGTACGTTTTGTAGCCGATGATGACGTCGCTTTCTTCAATCGCTTCCCGAGCCCGTTTCGTCATATGGTCGACGCTTCCCGGGCCGAAGCCGACAATGAGCAATTTGCCGCTCATCATGATCCCTCCTTTTGCCGACTAGCACCCATTTTTCACACTCCATTCGCCGCTCATGTCCCTTTCACGGCGCAACACATCGGGGGACGATCTTTTCCTCTGGCCGCCATGCTTGCCAAAGCCGCACGAACAGCGGAACATCCAAGCGAATGTCCAACAGCCGCTGGCGGTCGGCGAATACGTCTTCGGGTGCCCCTTGCATCACGATCCGTCCTTCGTGCATGACCGCGACGACATCCGCCCACTGCCAGACGAAATCCATGTCATGGGTGGCGATCAACACAGTCGTCCCCGCCTGGTGAATGGCGTCAATTTGTTTGAGAAACTGCTTTGTCTGATGCTGATCCAAATAGGCGGTCGGTTCGTCCAATACGAGCAAGTCCGGCTTGGCCGCCATCGTACAGCAGAGCGTCAGCCATTTTTTCTGTCCGAGACTGAATTGATGGGTCGGGCGGTCCAGCCAAGATTGAAGGTGGTATTCCGCCGTAATCGCGGCAAGCGCCTCCCCCATTTTTTCTCGATCGATTCCGGCATGGACTAAGCTGATCGCCAATTCATCACGCACGAGCGGGGCGAGGATTTGATGCTCCGGGTTTTGAAAGACGATGCCGACTTCACGCCGCCATTGCGTCCAATCCGCTCCTCGTTCATACATGTTGCGCCCTTTCCAATACACCGCTCCTTCCTGCGCCCGCAGCAGCCCGTTCAAATGAAGAAACAACGTCGTTTTGCCGCAGCCGTTTGGCCCGATCAAGGCGCATTTTTTTCGCTCTGGAATTTCCCAATCAATCCCATTCAGCACATACCGTTCTGCTTGATAAGCGTATTTCACTCGTTCCATTCGCAGCAGCAACGTTTTCACCCTTTCCGCCATGCCCACCCAAGCAGCAAGGCCATGATGATGCCGGCCGCAACATCGACAAGAGGCACATGCGCTTTTTCCCGCTGATGCGTATGCCCAGCCGACGCGACGCCTCCACGCGCCGCAAGCGAACGGCTGAACGCTTCATACGACTGCCACGTTTTCATCCATAGTTGGTACATCAGCATCCCGCCATGCCGCCAATGCGTTCCCCCGCTGCGGGCCCGCAACGCCAGCATCAGCTCTGCGGCCGCCTGCTCGAGCAAAAAGATAAAGCGATACATAAGAAAGCAAAGTTCCACGAGCGCCGCCGGCAGCCGCATTCGCCTCAGCACCGCAATCAAGTCCGGCGCCGGCGTCGTAATGAGAAGGAAAAACAAGCACGACCAGGCGGCAAGGGAGCGGACGGCGAGCTTTGCAGCCGGCTGCAGCTGGCTGTCGATGAAAGTTATTTGAAAAGGAACCGACACGGACACAACGAGCGTCAGCAGGCTGAGCCCTAAAAAAACGGAGGCGGCGAGCATCGCTTTTCCATACACGGAAAACGGCACTCGTGCACGAGCGACAATCCAATACGCCATTCCGATGAGCACAAGCCATTGTTCGCGCCAGCCGCCCATCATGACAACGGCAAGCATAACAAACGCCACGATCAGCTTCCACTCCGCCCGCCATGCCCGCAGCCGGTTGTCATACGCCCAACGGTCAAACTCGCGAATCATGGCTGTTTTTCCGCTCCGAACGCCCTTTGTACAACCCGACGACGTAGCCGATCACGCCGGCGCCAAGCGCGGCTTGCAGCGAGAACAGAAGCGTTTCGACTTCGCCGCCTGGAGGGGTGAAGATCGACTCAAACCACGGCCGGTAATGCGGGTTGAGCGTTTGAATGGCTTTTTCCGCCTGATCGTCCGTTCCACCGAATTCCGATCCGCGCGCCCACCAAAGCGGAATGATGACAAGCAAAGCAGCCAGCAACACGAGCAAGCCATTTTTCTTCATCGCATTACGCCCCCTTTTCCTTTTGGAACAGCGGAGAAGCTTGATAGGAGGAAAGCCAGTTCCAGACGATTACCGTTATGATGCCTTCCGTCACCGCCAACGGCACTTGAGTAATGGCAAAAATGCCGGCGAATTTCAAAAACGAGGCGGTGACTCCCCCATCAGGAGACGGAAACGCCAGGGCAAGCTGCAGGGACGTCATGACATATGTAGCCAAATCAGACAAACAAGCGGCAAGAAACAAAGCCGCTCGATTGGATACCGCCCCTTTTCGGCACAGTTGATACACTCCGTACGCGACGAACGGGCCGACGATCGCCATTGACATCGCATTGGCCCCAAGCGTCGTCACTCCTCCGTGGGCAAGAAGCAGCGCTTGAAAGAGAAGAACGACTGTGCCGATCACCACCATCACCCATGGTCCAAACAAAACCGAGCCGAAGCCGATCCCGGTCGGATGCGAGCTGCTGCCGGTGACGGATGGAATTTTCAACGCCGACAATACAAATGTAAACGCGCCAGCTAACGCCATCAGAAGCTTATGTTCGGGGTGCTGCTTCGAAGCATGAACAAGCCTGCGCAGCCCAAACAAGAAAAACGGCAAAAACAGGATCCACCAAAACAGCGCCCATTTGACAGGCAAAAAACCTTCCATAATATGCATGGCATTTACTTCGTTTTCATTGGTGAGCCAAAAATATACAACGAATAAAGCCATCATCCCGCTCCATCGAACGGTTCTTTTCATTTATCTGCTTGCTCCTTTCTCGATATGCTCGTTTTTTCGTTTTCCACTTGCCGCCTCACGCTCGCCGATCGGCGTCAACACCAATTCCCCTTCATACTCATACGTCGCCCACTCCCGCAGCGGAACACCCTCACCCAAATGGACGCGCGCGACTTCTTTCGCCTTCTCTGGCGTCATCTGCCGGTACCAGACGCCGTCCGGGTAGACGATCATCACGCATGCGTCTTGGCAACGACCGTTGCAGCGCGTCCTTGTTGTATGGACAGCGTCGTCAAGCCCAAGGCGGGCGATTTCCTCGCGCACCGCGGTTGTCACGTCATCTCCGCCATGGCGGAGGCACGTCCCTCCGTTGCAAATGAGCACATGATGCTTCATTCCCCGCAAATCCCATGTCGCCACCGAATCCCCCCTTTTTGGCTAGAATGATAGAATTTAGACGCAGACAGACGGGCAGGTTTTCGACAAAAGAAAAAGCACCTCTACAGCAGAGGTGCAGAAAAATGTATACGAAAGCCGTAAACGGCCCAAACAGGGCCCCTAAAGCCGTCATTCTCCCGCACGTCTGCCTATAGTCCCGTAGGCATCCGTCCGATCCAAACAAGGCAGGTCTCCTGACTTAGGATCATCGCTTGGCGGCGTCTTCCCGAAGCATCCTTCAGTGACTTGTTGCCGCAAAGCTCCCCATCACAGTGGCGGGCACCGTGCCGGATTTTCACCGAGCTTCCCTTTTCACCCAAGCCCTAAGCGGGCTAGGCACCTTGTTTGTCTTACCGCCATATATGCGCTGTCATGGAACAAGCATCCGTTTTCATCGTAGTACAACCAATGCGTTGCCGTCAACCGTTTTTTGCCGACAAATCTTTGTTGGCGACGACAACGCCGTCCGCATCAGCGTACACGTACGCCCCTGGCTCCCAGCGGACGCCGCCAAACTCGAGCGCAACGTCGCGGGCGCCTTTTCCTTCTTTTTGGCATTTCGAGCGGGCGTTCCATTTCAACCAGAACGATACATCTCCAACTTGTCCAGGTCTAAGACAAATCCAGCGCCCAGCAATATATCCAATCCTAACAAACCGTTAATCCCCTCATAGTCCATCCCGCTAAAATCAATTTCATACTCTCTTAGCTGGAAAGAATCTAGCTGAATACAGTCTAATTTTTTTGTAAACGCGTACTCTTTCCCACCGATTCCGTAATAAGCCACAATACGATCGCCCGGCTCTACCCGCAAATGAATATCTTCTACTGCATTTTGAGAAATCACTGTTTTCGCCGCACCAGTATCAATCACCATATTATGAATCAACTTAGACCTTCCTTGATAAACGATTTCGATCGATGCAAACAGCAAGCCTTCACGATATTCAATCTGCATAATGAAATTTCCCTCTCAGGCCAATCGCTCCCCGAACTTTTAAAACAATCTCCTTGTGGCTAGTATGATAAACAAGCTGATTCCCTTTCGATTGCAGCAACTCACGAGTTGCATCCTTGTCCGAAACCGTTCCGATAACAGCCACCTCTTCAATGATTTCTTGATCTCCCTCTAAATGGGACTTTAATACTTGTAATTTCACAAATTGATTTGGATACAATGAACGCACTTCCTGCCATTCCATCTCCATCGCCTCAACCTGTTCGTTGTATTGAACGAGACTCGACCGCAGCCGTCAACCATTTTTCGCCAACAAATCTTTGTTGGCGACGACAACGCCGTCCGCATCAGCGTACACGTACGCCCCTGGCTCCCAGCGGACGCCGCCAAACTCGAGCGCAACGTCGCGTGAGCCTTTTCCCTCTTTTTTGCTTTTCACCGGGCATGTGCCGATCGCCATCACGCCAATCGGCATGGCGCCAATTTCCGCTGAATCGCGGATGCAGCCGTGGATGATGACGCCAGCAAGCCCCCTCTCGCAAGCGATTTGCGCCAGCCGGTCGCCTAATAGCGCGACGCGGCGCGAGCCTTTTCCATCGACCACGAGCACCGTCCCCGGCGGCACCGTCTCCAGCGCTTCTCGGACAAGGACGTTGTCTTCAAACACATCGACCGTCGCGATCGGCCCGGAAAACATCCGTTTTCCGCCGTACGATTGGAACGGCAACTCGCATACTTGCAACTCGTCTAAAAATTGATCGCATAAATCGGCTGTTTTCATTGTCGCTCTCCCCTTTCATGTTTTGCATTCGCCGTCATTCGCCAAAATCCTTCTGCCTCAGCAGTTTTTTGTCGACGATCTTTCATTCGAACGACTGACACGAACGCGGCGATGTGAACCAAACCATTGTGTGGCCGTCAATCGCTTCGATGTATTCCACCGATCGCATTGAAACCATAAAAAACGGCCCCGCGCCGATATATAGCGGAGACCGTTTTCACCGGCTCAAAGCCCCTCCGGTTTGACCAGACGTTCAGCTGGGCTAGCTGGATTCGAACCAGCGCATCACGGAGTCAAAGTCCGTTGCCTTACCGCTTGGCTATAGCCCAACGTTTTGTTGTCGTTTACAGTATGCGGCATGATAACGCACTTTATGCATCAAACTGAATATCCCTTTGCTTGATGTGCGACACTATCGGTACAAGCATCCTTTTCCCACTATATCACCTCGTTTTTCCCTCGCACTTGTTTTCCCGATATGATATACTGAAAGGGGAGAGATGTATATGCGCCGGATCACGGTTTTTCGCTCCTATCTTTGCGCATTGTTTTTGTTATCGTTGCCGATCGTCTTAGCGGCCGCGGCTGCCTGGCAGCCACCCAGCCAGCCGAAAACCGCCGTCATCGCCCACCGCGGCGCGTCCGGACACGCGCCGGAGCATACGCTCTCATCCTACCGCCTCGCCGCCCTCATGAATGCCGATTATATCGAAGTCGATGTGCGCGCAACGAAAGACGGGAAGCTCGTTGCCCTGCATGATGCGACGCTCGCCCGGACGACAAATGCCGAAACGGTTTACCCGCACCGGTCGCCATGGCGGGTCAGCGATTTTTCATTGCGTGAGCTCAAAAAATTGGATGCCGGGTCGTGGTTTCATCCACGCTTTGCCGGCGAGCGCATCCCGACGCTTGATGAGGTGATTCAGATGCTGAAAGCGGAGCGTGTGGAAGCCCCGTTGTACATCGAAACGAAACAGCCCGGCATCGAACGGGCGGTCGTCCATCTATTGAAAAAACACGGTTTCCTGCAACAGCGCCGCGTCATGTTTCAATCGTTCCATCCAGAAAGTTTGCAGGCGCTCCGCCCGCTCATCCCGCGCGGCGTCCCGCTCATTCAATTGGTCGGCGAAAAGGAAGCGCGAAGTGGCCGCGACGAGCTGTTGCAACAAATCGCCGTCTATGCCGATGGCATCGGCTTGCCGCTCTCAGCCGTCACCGAAGAGTGGGTGCGCGCCGCCCATGGCCGCGGGCTCATGGTTCACGTCTATACCGTCAATGAACCACACGATCTCGCTCGCCTATGCGCCATGGGCGTGGACGGTGTGTTCACCGATTATCCAGACCGCCCTGGCCGCATTGCCGCCTGCCGTCGTTTGCCCCGTCATTGACCCGCCTTCAGGGAGCCAGGGGGAGCTTATTGTTTGCATAATGTTATTATGGTTAATAAAAACGAAAATCGTTCCCATTTGACCCGATTCGGTTCATCATTTGAGAAAAAGGAGGCCAGATCGGCGGGCCGCCATCGGTCCGCCTTTTCGCCAAGCGCTCCATCCTTTCCTCCCCCGCCCTTGTCACCGCTTCGGAAACTGAAACGATAATTTCTTCTCGTTTTCATCCCAGACAAGGATGGCGTCAAACGTTTTTTCGCCTTTTTTGAATCCTTTGATGACATTCGTTTTTCCTTGAGAAAGCAGTTTTTTCACATTGGCCGCCGAAATCGATTTGCCGAGAATGCGTTTGGAAATCGTAAACGAGCATTTTGTTTTCGCGTACTGGTCGCAACCGTACAACGTTCCTTTGTCGACGACGGTCCCGCCGCAAAGCGGGCACGGTCCAAGCTTCTCGCCCATCGTTTTTTTCTTCCTTGTCCGCTGGATCGAGGCGGTGTCAACCCCTCTGAAATTCCAATTCGGCGCGGCGGCGATGGCGTCAGCGACCACTTTTTGCGCCAACTTTTTCACCTGTTCCATAAAGGCGGCGGGCGAGGCGCTCCCTTCGCCGATTTCGCTTAAGCGCTGCTCCCATTTCGCCGTCATTTCCGGCGAGGCGAGGATCGTGCCGCCAAGCGCCTCGATCAACACTTTCGCCTTGTCGGTCGCGTACACGAGGTTCTTTTTCACTTCAATATACTTCCGCTCTTTCAGCATGGTAATGATCGCCGCCCTTGTTGCTTCCGTGCCGAGCCCTTCCGTTTTGGCGAGCACTTTTTCCAGTTCCTCATCGTCCAAAAATTTTCCCGCCGTTTTCATCAAGGTGATGAGTTCGCCTTCTGTATACCGTTTCGGCGGCTCGGTCTTCCCTTCTTTCACCTTGACAGCGGCCGCTTTCCCCGCCTCCCCTCGCTCAAGGGGAGGCAGCGCAGCATCTTTCTCCTCCTCATGCGGGCGGATGACCGCGCGCCATCCTTCCTCGACGACTTGTCTTCCTTTCGAAACGAAGCGAGCCCGGCCGTCAACGAGCGTCGTGACGGTCGTATAATCGATGACCGCCGCCTGGTGGTGGGCGGCAATTAGGCGGCGGACGACCAAATCGTACACCTTCCGTTCGTCGGCTGACAGCTTCTCGGGATCCACCACTTGCTCGGTCGGGATAATGGCGTAATGGTCCGTCACCTTTTTCTCGTTTACATAACGTTTATTTTGTAAAATCGACGGCTGCGGCAACGGAAAATACGAAGCGTACGCCGGAAACGAGGACAGCTTTTGCAAAATGGCAGGGAACGTTTCCGCTTCCCCTTTCGTCACATGCATCGAATCGGAACGAGGATACGAAACGATCCCTTTTTGGTAGAGTGACTGCAGCACATCAAGCGTCTTTTTCGGCGAGAAGCGATACAACTTGTTCGCTGTCGCTTGCAGCGTCGATAAGTTGAACAACAGCGGCGGCTGATACGTTTTCCGCTCCGTGTGGACGTCGGCGACTTCCGCCCGTTTTCCTTGGCAAAAGGCAGCGATCTTTTTCGCCATCTCCTCGTCCCCAAGACGCGTTTGGCCGTTTTTATCCGTCCATTTTCCTTCATAACGCTTGTCGCCAATGACAAACGAGGCGACGACTTCCCAAAACGGTTCAGGGCGGAACTGCTCAATTTCCCGCTCACGCCGGACGATCAGCGCCAATGTCGGCGTCTGCACGCGCCCGACGGAAAACACATCATTCATCCCGCGCTCCTTCAGCAAGAGGCTGTACACGCGCGAGGCGTTCATGCCGACGAGCCAATCCGCGCAGGCGCGAGCGTACGCTTCCTCATAGAGCGGGCGCGTCGTCCGTTCATCAAGCAGGCGGCGGAACCCTTCCTCGATCGCCTTCGGGGTCAAGGACGACAGCCAAAGCCGCTTCATCGGCTTGTTCACGCCGCTTAGGCGGATGAGGTTGCGCACAATGAGCTCCCCTTCGCGCCCCGCGTCGCCGGCGTGAATGATTTCCGTCACTTCCGGCTTTCGCAGCAATTCTTTCACAACCTTGAACTGTTTCGCCTTCGCTTTTTCGATCTCATACTCAAACCGTTCCGGGATGATCGGCAACGTGCCGAGCGTCCACCGCTTCCACTCCGGCCGATACCGCTCCGGCGGGGCGAGCTGGAACAAATGCCCGATCGCCCATGTCATATACGCCCCGTCGGGAAACAAGTCATTCGGCAAAATTTCGATATAGCCTTGCCGTTTTTTCGTCCGAAAAATCGAGGCGAGCGTCGCCCCTTGGTCCGGCTTTTCCGCGATAATGACCTTCATCGTCCTCTCCCCTTACGGCACATCATGCCCCATGGAGCTTTGTAAGATAGCGAACCATTGCTCGCGGGAAAGCGGAAGCGACAACGCCCGCACCGCCCGCTCGATGCGTTCTTGTTTCCCCGAGCCGACAATCGGCATCATCCGCGCTGGATGAACGAGAAGCCACGCGTACAACACTTCGTCGATCGTCTCAGCGCCCACCTCACCCCGCACTTGTTCAAGCGTCCCGCGCAACCGCACCGCCCGGTCATCGTCAGCGGAAAAAATCGCCCCGCCGGTGAGCGGCGACCATACCATTGGCGGAATGCGCTTCTCAAGGCAAAGGTCAACGGTGCCGTCTTCAAGATTTTCCAACCGATACGCCGATACTTCGATTTGGTTGGTCACGAGCGGAAACGGCAAATACGACTGAAGCATTTCCCACTGCGAACGTTTAAAGTTGGAAACGCCAAAATAGCGCACTTTTCCATCCTGCTTGAGTTGGAGAAACGCCTCGGCCACCTCTTCCGGGTTCATAAACGGATCCGGGCGGTGGATAAGCAATACATCAATATAATCGGTATGGAAGTGTCGAAGGGATTGCTCAACCGAAGCGATGATATGATTTTTGCTTGTATCATATAATTTCATCCCGTATTTTGGCGGCCGCTTGATGCCGCATTTCGTCACGATCTCGATCTGACCGCGCAAGCTTGGCTTTAACGCCAGTGCTTCGCCAAAGCGCGATTCACACGTGTAGTCGCCGTAAATATCAGCATGGTCAAACGTCGTAATGCCGCGCTCAAGACAAAATTCAATGAGCCCGAGCAGCTGCTCGCGCGAATAGCCCCAGTCCGCAAGCCGCGAACAGCCGTGAATGAGGCGGGAAAACGTCAAATCGTCCGCCAACCGAATTCGTTCCATTGATTGTCTCCCTTTCTTTATTTTTGGCTAAAATCGTTCCGCTTGCGCATACTACCAACAAGAGGAAAAAACGGAAAGGACGTGATGATATGAAGCGCTGGCTTCTTGGGCTCGCCGCCGTGCTTCTTTTCGCCTCCCCATGGCCGACATCAGCCGCCGAAACCGCATACGAATGGAACCTAGCCGACATTTATCCATCCGAAGCCGAGTGGATGCACGACTACAAGGCGGTGCAAAACGCCTTGCCGAAACTGGCGGCGTTTGAAGGAAAACTCGATAATGCAAAGACGATCGCCAAACTGTTCGCCCTAAACGAACAAACAGCCCGCAAGCTCGAAAAACTGTCGCTTTACACCCATTTAAAACGCGATATCAACATTGAAGATGAAACGGCGGCCCGGCTTGGGGCAAAAGTGGAAGCGCTCGCCGCCCAATATGCGGCGAAAACAGCGTTTATCGAGCCGGAACTGCTCGCCCTACCCGAGCGGACGCTCAGGAAGCTCCAAACGAGCAAAGAGCTGAAAGCGTACCGCTATTACTTCCATGAGTTGCGCGAGCAAAAGCCGCATACGCTTACGAAACGCGAAGAACGGCTGCTCGCGAAACTATCGCCGGCGCTCGGCGAGGCGGAGAACATTTATGACCACGCCGCCCGCGGCGATTACGAGCCGCCGTCTGTCACGATGCCGAATGGAAAAACAGTGACATTGACCGACGACCAATACGCCGCCATGCTCGAGCACCCGGACCGCCGCTATCGAAAGGCGGCGTTTGAAGCGAAAGCCAAAAGTTATGAAGCCATGGAACAAACCGCAGCCGCGACGCTGTATGCCTCGGTCAAAGCGGATGAATTGTATGCGAACGTGCGCCGCTATCCATCCGGCCTGGCCGCCGCGCTGGCCGCCGACGATGTCCCGAAGGAAGTGTTCGACAACTTAATCGCCGCCACCCGCCGCCATTTGCCGGCGCTGCACCGCTATATCGAATTGCGGCGGCTCGCGCTCGGGCTTGACCGCGTTCACAGCTATGATTTGTACGTGCCGCTTGTCGGCGAAACGGCGAAATCGATCCCAGTTGAAACAGCGAAAACGTTCATTGTCGAAGGGCTCAAGCCGCTCGGCGCCGACTATATCAAACAGGTGCACCGAGCGTTTCAAGAGCGATGGCTTGATGTCTTCCCGCGCCCGAAAAAATATACCGGCGGCTACAACACGGGAGCGTATGACACCCATCCGTTCATCTTGCTCAATTACAACGGTTCGCTTGATGGCGTATTGACGATGGCCCACGAGCTTGGGCACGCCATGCATTCCGTCTACACGAACCGCGCGCAGCCGTACCATTATGCCGGCCATTCGATTTTCACCGCCGAAGTCGCCTCGACCGCAAACGAATGGCTCATGCTCGATTATTTATACAAACAGGCAAAAACAAAAGAAGAAAAACTCCGCCTGCTCGTCGAACAAATCGAGCAAATCCGCGGCACGTTGTACACGCAAGTGATGTATTCCGAATTCGAGAAGATGATTCATGACAAGGTGCGCCAAGGCGGCAGCTTGACGGCGGACGAACTGAACCAGCTTTGGCTTGGCCTGCTGAAAACGTATTATGGCCCGGCGTACGCCGCCGATCCCGGCGCCGCGCGCGGCTGGCTGCGCATTCCGCATTTTTATGACGCCTTTTATGTATACAAATATGCCACTTCGCTCGCCGCATCGTACACCATTGTGAGCGGCATTCAAACCGATGCAAGCGGCAAGGCGGTGAAGCGGTACAAACAATTTTTGCGCTCCGGCGCATCCGATGACCCGATCCGTCTGCTCAAACGTGCCGGAGTAGATATGACAAGCCCCGAACCGATCGAGCGGGTCTTAGATCATTTCGCCGAACTCGTTGACGAACTCGATCGGCAGCTGTCAAGCCAAAACCGTCAGCGGTCTACATGAAAGAGGTGTCCCGCGCCGTTCGGGACACCTTTGTTATTGCGGCGGAAAGAAGAATATCACTTTGCGCTGCAACGCGCCGAGCTTCAATCGGACGCCAGCGCGCAAAGCGGAACCGTTCGCTTGCCCCGCAGCCAAGACGGTTATTCACTTAAAGATGCGCCGGCAATTTTTTCTTTCACCTTGCGGATGTTTTCCATCTTATTGTCCCAACACGCTTGGCTCAAATCGACGGGATATTGCTCGGGATTGAGCGTCCGTTTGTACTCCTCCCAAAACAAGCGCAAGCTTTCTTTTGCGTACGCTTGAATGTCCGGAAGCGGCGGCGACGTATACACCAGCCGGCCGTTGTCGAAGATCGTCACATGCAAGTCACGCGCTTCGAAATTGGTGACGAATTTGCTGATGAACGTGTACACCGGATGGAACATTTTCAGCCGCTCTTCTTGCTGCGGGTTTTCGCTCTCTAAGGCGATGTAGTCGCCTTCCGCTTTATGGTTGATTTTGTTGACGATGCGGTACACCCGCTTCAGCCCCGGCGTCGTCACTTTCTCTGGATTGCCGCTGATTTTGATTGTATCGACCATCTCACCGCGTTCGTTTTCAATCGCCACCATTTTGTACACGGCGCCGAGCGCTGGCTGATCGTACGCCGTAATGAGTTTGGTGCCGATCCCCCACACATCGATTTTCGCCCCTTGCGACTTCAAGTTTAAAATCGTATCTTCGTCCAAATCGTTTGAGGCGAAAATTTTCGCGTTCGGAAATCCGGCTTCATCGAGCATTTTCCGCGCTTCTTTCGACAAATAGGCCAAATCGCCGCTGTCGATGCGGATGCCGATAAAGTTGATTTGGTCGCCCAGCTCCTTCGCGACGCGAATGGCGTTTGGCACCCCCGACTTCAACGTATCGTACGTATCGACAAGAAAGACACAGTCTTTATGGCGGCGTGCATACTTCAAAAAGGCCGTGTATTCATCCTGATACGCTTGAATCATTGAATGGGCGTGCGTTCCGGCGACCGGAATGCCAAACAGCTTCCCGGCACGCACGTTTGATGTCGCCTCAATCCCGCCGATATACGCTGCGCGCGCGCCCCAAAGCGCCGCATCCATCTCCTGCGCCCGCCGGCTGCCGAACTCCAAGGCCGGCTCATCCCCGAGAATATGCTTAATGCGCGACGCTTTCGTGGCGATGAGCGTCTGAAAATTGATGATGTTTAAAATGGCGGTTTCAATGAGCTGCGCCTCCGCAAGCGGCGCCTCAATGCGCATAATCGGCTCGTTGGCAAACACCACTTCCCCTTCGCGCATCGAACGGACCGTGCCGGTGAAGCGAAGCGTCCGCAAATAGTCTAAAAAGTCATCACGGTAGCCAAGCTCTTGGCGCAAATAGTCGATGTCGCTGTCAGAAAATCGGAACTGTTGCAAAAACTGAATGACACGCTCCAACCCAGCGAACACCGCATAGCCGTTGCCAAACGGCAGCTTGCGGAAAAACACTTCAAACACAGCGCGGCGCTCATGCATACGATCTTCCCAATACGTCTCGACCATATTGATTTGATATAAGTCCGTATGAAGCATCAAACTGTCATCAGCATATGTCTTCATGAATTGCTACCTCCAACACACGAATGACGGCGCCGCCGAATAAAACAATGTTCATCGTCTATTCTATCACGTTTTCTCCATTATTCCACTATTTCCGCGCCTAGCGTATGGCGAAAATGGCGGAGCGCCCATTCGTGTCCCGCCGCGTCGAAGCTCGCCACCGCCCGCCGGTGGACGACGATGCGAAATCCTTTGTTGTACGCATCGACCGCCGTATGAAGAACGCAAATATCGGTGCAGCAGCCGACCAAATGCACTTCCGTGATGCCTCTCTCGCGCAATTTCAGCTCCAAATCGGTCCCGGCGAACGCGCTGTAGCGCGTTTTGTCCATCCAGTAGACGTTGTCTTTATGCTTATTTGCTTGATACACCTCTTCGAGCTCCCCGTACAGCTTTCGGCCCTCCGTCCCTTCAATGTTATGCGGCGGAAACAACTTCGTTTCCGGATGATAGTCGTCTCCCGCCACATGTTTGTCAATGGCAAAGACGACAAAATCACCGTTGTCAATAAACTGTTTCGTCACCCGCACGAGCTCTTTTTCAATCGCCTGCCCCGGTTTCCCGCATGTAAGCGCGCCATGATCGGCGATGAAATCGACGGTGTAGTCGATGTTAATAAGCGCTTTGTTCATTCCCGTTCACTCCTTTTCCTCTTCCTGCATGGTCGGGTTGCTGTTTTTTCATCCGCCTACATCTTTTTGGGCTTTTCTACCATTATACCATAGCAATATGGACAGCAGACAAGACAACAAATCCCCTGCCTGCTTTGAAGCAGACAGGGGATTGTCGAAGTCGTTTTAGCTGTTTTCCGCCGCTTTGGCCGCTTTCATTTGAGCACGCAAAATGAGCGACTGGATGATCGAGAAGCAGCCGCCGACGACCCAATAGAGCGACAGCGCCGATGGAACGGAGCTGGCGCCGATAAAAATCATGACCGGCACGATGTACGACATCATCACCATTTGCGGCATTTGTTCTTCAGCCATCGACGGCGACAGGCGGAGCGAGATGAACGTCGTCAACGCCGCTAAAACGGGCAAAATGAAATACGGATCGCGATGGCCGAGCTCGACCCATAAGAACGAATGCGTTTTAATTTCTTGCGTCCGCGAAATCGCGTAATACAGCGCCATAAAAATCGGCATTTGAATGAGCACCGGCAGGCAGCCGCTCGCCGGGTTGACGCCGTGCTTTTGATACAGCTGCATCATTTCTTGCTGGAGCTTGCGCTGCGTTTCCGGGTCTTTGCTTTTATATTTTTCTTGCAGCTTCATAAGCTCCGGGCGCAGTTTTTGCATGGCGATCGATGCGCGGAACTGCTTCAAAATGAGCGGCAGCAAGCAAAAGCGGACGATGAGCGTCAGCACGATAATGGCGATGCCGTAATTGTCGCCAAACCAGTGCCCAAGCGTCAAAAGAAGCTTCGACATTGGATAGACAAAATAATGGTTCCAAATGCCTTGGCTATGTTCGTCGATCGGTTCGTTGCGGTTGCAGCCGGCAAGAAGCAAAACGGCGCCAAGCAGCACCAATACCCATTTTTTCATGAAAAGCCCTCCTTCAATATCATGTTGCAAAATCATGCCGTTTCAACATAAAGGAAAGGGCCTTCCATCCTCATCCGTTCGGCTTGTCCGTTCCCGAACGGGAATTTTCCGCCGTTGCGGCAAAAACAGCGGGCGCCATGGAAGCGCCGCCCGTTCGGCGCCTCCCTCTGCTTCATGCTCGCGAACCGCGGCCAACGCCGGTTCATAAAACAGCGAACCTGCCATCCGGCGCGCGCTCGTATGTCCTTTCATGATGATCCATAGCGCGCCGACAAGCGACATATACACAAGCAAATCAATAGGCGCTTCCATGCGTCCACCTCCCTTTCGCCTGTCGATTGTTCTCTTTCCATACAATAGCAAACTTTCAACCGAAAGAAAAGCAACAATTGATCACATCCGCTCCAAGCGGTGAAATGCCGGCTCGTCGGCTGCCAAGACGGCCAGCTCCCCGCTTTCATCGGCCGCCAGCGCCGCCCGAAGCTCTTCTTTCGCCTCATCGAAGCGTCCAAGCAGCGCGAGATAGCGGGCTCGTTCGTAGCGAAGCCGGGCATCGTTGGCCATATGGACGCACCGCTCGATGGCCGCGAGCGCCTGATCGATGCGCCCCGCTTCTTCATAAACAGCCGCAAGCTGCATATGGAACTCTTCATCCTCAGGATACCAATCGGCATAGCGCTCCCAAAGCGCCGCCGCTTCTTGATAGCGGCCCGTTTCCATATAATGCTCGCCAAGCAACATGAGCGCCTCACGGGCGAGCGGTTCTTCCGCCACAATCTCCTCGAGCTGCCGCTCGGCTTTCTCGCGCTGTCCTTCTTGAAGCCAAACGACCGCCTGCAACACGCGCAGGTCGACATCATCCGGGTCATCAGCCAGCAGCCGCTCCAGCCAGCGCTTCGCTTCCTCGCGTTTTCTTTCCTCATCGGCGGCCAATAAATATTCCACAAATTCTTGCGCCAAAGACGGATCCCAAACGCGGGCGAGCGCTTTGCGCCACGTTTTCACGGCATCGCTGTCCAATTCGAGCGCGGCATATAAGCGGGCGAGCCGCCTGTAGGCTTCCGCATCGCTACGGTTGAGGCGAATCGCTTCGTCGTAGAAATCGGTCACAATCGAAAACAAGACAACGGTGCCGACCCATTCTTTCGCTTTTGTCCACCATCGCACCGGTTCGTCATGCCCCCCCTGCTCCTCGCCAAAATACGGGAAAAGAGCCGAGGCGGTGTTCCGATACATCACGCTTTTCGCCTCGCGGCTTGCCTTCAGCCGCTCGAGTCGATGGCGCAGCTTCCCTAAGCCGCGCATCGTTTTCGGAAAGAGAGCCACATACAACGGGTACAACGATTCATCGTCCGGATGGCGCACCATCAACTGTTCGAGCAGGTTCGCCGCCTCTTTTTGGCTTCCTTCCGCGATCAGCACCATCGCCCAATGGCGGAGCACTTCAGGATGGTCCGGGTCAAGAGCAAGCGCCTTCTCGACGGCCGCCTTTTCTTGATCGCGCCGTCCGAGCGCTCCATAAACATATCCAAGGCTGTCGTAATACCACACCTCCCCTGCATGCGGACGGGCATCAGCCAGCGCGCGGAGAAGCGCGGAAGGCTCCGCGATCGCGGCAAGCTGCTCCATATCGATGCGCTTCGGGGCCAAGCGCACCGCCTGAAGCAAATGCGCGTGCTGCCGCTCTTCGTTTCCTTCTGCCTCATAGAGCGCAGCTAAGCGAAAATGGCAGAGGACAAACGACGGATCGGCTTTGAGACACGCCTCATAATGTTGTTTCGCCTCTTGGTAGCGTCCGAGCGAGGCGCACAGCTCCGCGAGCCGGAAGAGGGAAAGCGCATGGCCCATGGCGGCAGCTTCTCGGTAAAACGCCATGGCCTTCGACGGCCGGCCTTGCCGTTCATAAAGGGCGCCGAGAGCGGAATGGGCCGAAGCGAGTGTCGGGCGAGCCGAGACAAGCTGCTCTAAAAACGCCCGGCCGCGTTCCTCTAAAGACGGCGTTGCCAGCTGATCAAGGTAAAACTCGTACGCTTCTTCCGCCTCAAACTCAGCCAGACGCAATCCTTCTTCCAACCACGACAGCGCCGTCTCGCGTCCTTCCTCCTCGTCGGCGAACCCATGGGCGACAAGCCATCTTCCCGCGTTCAGCCAATATTCGCTGTTGGCGGCAAAACGGGCGCGCTGCTCGATCACATACCGGCGCGCCGCTTCCATATCCCCGCGCTCCGCAAAGGCAGACGCCAAGCCGAGATGGGCGAACACGTCATCGCGGTCATGACGGACCGCCTCTTTGTAGCACGAAACCGCTTGTTCCGCCTCCCCTTCCTCCATATAGAGATCGCCAAGACGGACGTAAAGCGGCGCCAAGCGTCTGGCAGCGGCCAGCCCCTCTTCCAGCACCGCTTTCGCTTTTTCCCGATCACCGGCATCATCATACAAGTCAGCCAACATCAAATACGGATGCGGTTCCTGCGGGTCGAGCGCTTTGGCGACGCCAAAGCCGCGTTCCGCCTTGCGCCGGCGGCCGAGCTCCCGATCACAGCGGGCCCGCTCATACCAAAGCTGGGCATCCCGCCGCTCGCGGCGCACAAGACGATCAAACCAGGCGCGCGCTTCGGCAAACCGCTTCGCGTGGAACAACAGCACACCATGGTTCGTTTCGATAAACAAATCGCCCGGATACAGGCTGACTGCCACGCGCGAAGAGATGAGCCCTTTTTCGATATGACCGGCGTACGCCGAGGTGAGCCCGAAATAGCTCCACACTTCCGGCTGGTCTGGGTCCAACTGGAGCGAGGTGCGAAAATAGCGGGCCGCCTCTTCATAGCGGCTGGCAAAAAAGGCGATTCGGCCGCGCAAATAATGGTAGAGCGGGCTTTGCGCCTTTCCTTTCACCCGTTTGAGCACGTCTTCAGCCTTCTCCATTTCTTGCGTGTAGACATACGCTTTCGCCGCCATCAGCAGCAAGTCGTTATGTTCGGGATACTCGCTCAAGACGCGCCTGGTGTAATCAAACACAAGCGGCTTCGCCTCATCGCTGCTAAAATGCTTCATGACATACAGCCATGTGTACGGGATGTGCTCATGCTTGCGCAAAAAGGCAACAAACGCGTCGAAATGCGCCTGCTCGTCCTCATCCATCTTTTCGGCCAACGCATGCAATTCGCGGAAATAGCGGTCTTCCTCTTCGGGGAGCTCGGCGGCGAGCGCCGCTTTTTCCCGGGGAAGCGCCACAATCGACAAATAATGCGTCCCTGCATACCATTTGGCAAGCTCGTCCTCGGAAACAACAAACGGATCAAATAGATTCGGGTCTTGCACGTACAACGCCCCAAGCCGCTCGTCATAGCCAAACAGCACTTGCACGTGCGATGACTGTTCATAATCGACGCTTAACAGCACCGGAACGCCCTCATCAATCAGCCGCTTCCAACGAAGCGGCGAGCCGACGAAAAAGCGGCAAACAAAGCCAAGCTCTTCCAAATAATGAACCGTCGTCGACAATTTCGATCCGCGCACATCAAAAATATGTTGAGCCACTTCATCCTGCGTACGGGGGGAGCCAAGCAATCGAAGCATCATTTCCAGACTCGCCGGCACGCAATAGTTATGCTTTTGCACGACCGGCACAAGCGGCAGCGCCACCGACCGTTTCCCTTGCCGCCCAAGCGCGCGGGCGTACGGCGTTTTTTCAAGCTGCGGCTCCGCTTTCACAAGCGATTCAAGCTTCTCCCATTCGTCAAGCTGGTAATACAATTCGGCGCGCAAATGGGCAAAATAACGGCGATGCATATGAAACGGATTCAAACGGTCAAGCTCCTCCATCGCCGCGAGCGCCTCGCGGTAGGCGCGCACATCGCGCAGGCGGCGCACGCGCTCAGCGTAAAACGCTAACACTTGCGGAAAACGCTGCTTTCCTTCTTCCAAAACGGCAAGCGCCTCGCGGTGGCGGCCATCGAGCGCATACAAATCGGCAAGAAGCAAATAGCACATATCGCCGCGCTCCGAGTCGTCGAGACCGGCGCGAATCGCCTGTTCCGCGTTTTTCCGGTCGCCGGTCTCGATATAAAAGTAGCCCCATTTGTCATGCATCGGCGCCGTCTCATAGCGGGCAACCACATCCATCCATTCCCGCGCCTCCTCGACCCGCTGCATATCCAATAAAGCGCGCACCAACGCAAACGCCGCCCGGGCGATCGCTTCCCTCGGCTCCTCCACCCGGCCTTCGAGCGCGGCGGTCAGGCGCGGAGTGAGCGCCTCTTCCACATCGAGCGGCCGGCGTTGATCGAGCCATTCGTCGCACAACCACGCGAGCGTCTGCAGCGTGTTGAACTTCCGGTGGGCGTACCGGGCGACAAGCCCGCTATGCCGGTACATAAGCGCGTAGTCGAACAGGCGGACAAGCGTCCGAAACGGTTCGATCTCGTCCCACGAAGCCATGAGCGGCCGCCACCAGAACAAGTCCGTATGTTGTAAATAAGGTTTGATTCTGTCAAGAGCCTCTATTATTCTCTTTTCTTGAATAAGCAACGAAATTTGTTCCATCATCATGCAACTGAAAGCTCCTTTATCATTTTCACTATCATTAGTTTAGAACAAGCCGTCGAAAACAGCCACCTATTTTTTTAGAAAAATAACGACAACAAAAATCGATGAACCCGTTTTGTTCGCCGCCTGCACTATGAAAATAGCCGCTCGGAACGCCCGTTATGTTACAAAAAAATGCCCTGCCCTAATTTGGCAGGACAAGGCCGGAAACAGAGATGTTCAATCCGCATGCTTAGCGAAAAATTCGAGCGATCGTTCGATAATGACCGGTTGATCATAGTCAAGCGTCGCCACATGATAGCTGTTTTGAAGACGGACCATTTCTTTTTGCGCCGATGGAATGCGTTGAAAAATGAGATCGGCGTTTTCTGGCGGCACGACATGGTCTTCGTTCGAGACGAAAATCAACGCCGGGCAGGCCACGCGTTCCAGCTCGCTTTTCACTTGCTCCATCAGCCTAGCCAGCTGAAGAAGCGAAGCCGTCGGCGTTTTCTCGTACGCCAGCTCTTTCACATCCGGATTTTTCAAATCCGAACCGATCGAGTCGAGATATCTTGGCAGCTCACCCCCGGCCGCCATCCCAGCGCGGATGGCCGGAATATCGATGGCCGCATTGATCAAGACGATGCCGCGGATGGACGGGTAACGTTCTGCCATGTAAAGCGTCAGCGTCCCGCCCATCGACAGCCCGGTGACAAAAATGGTTTGGCATCGTTGTTTCAGCCATCCATATCCTTCTTCGACCGAGGCGACCCAATCGTGGAACGTCGTCCGTTCCATGTCTTCGTAATGCGTTCCGTGCCCTTTTAAGCGCGGCAGGCAAACGGTATAGCCGGCTTTCGCATACGCTTCAGCGAGCGGGCGCATGCTGTGGGGCGTGCCGGTGAACCCGTGCACGAGCAGCACCCCGGCCGGCCCGTTTTCGGCATAAAACGGCTCGGCGCCCGAGAGCACCGGATATTGTTCGCTCATCTTCCTCTCCCCCTTATCTAGTCAAATCCGTTCCTCTCACTATATTCGCCGCCGCACCTCTTTTTTCCTTTTTTGATCGGACGCCGTTACCACATCGACAACCATGACCGCCACCATTCGTGAAACAAGCCGTTGACGCCAAAATAGACGAATGCGATCCAAGCGATGCCAACCAATGCTTTCTCCATCCCTTTTCCCGTCCGATAGAGCGGCACTTTCCACCGCTTGGACGAAAACGGCCAAAACAGCGGCACCCCTTGAACAGAAAAAAAGTCTTCCACAATATGAAACAAGTAGCCGAGCACGAGCCCAGCGGTAAACGGCGACGCCGAGTCGCGCCAGACGAGGGCGGCAAGCACCCCCCAGACGATGAGCGAATGCGTCATGCCGCGATGGCCGAACGCTTCTTTTACTTTCCCCGCGACGCCGAACGAACGGCGGCCGACGTATGACGACGGCTCGTCAATGTCAGGAAGAAGGCTGCCGATGACAAGCCCCGCCGTATAGGCGGCGGTAAACGGCAGCGTTGTATGCGCGGCCGCCGCCGCGCCGAGGCATAATGTGGCAATGACATGGCTGGAGTATCGCAACGAAATCCCCTCAAACTTTTATCGTTTTCCCCATTATACCACAGAAAAGAATATTCGTTCGTTTCTTTGACGGATTTGTGACAATGATGCCAAGTGTGACAAAGTTAACATCGCGTTATTGACATCATGGCTATAGTTAAAAGTACACAACGCTAATAAGGAGTGAAGCAAATGAAACGAAAACGATCTCCGCTCACCAACCGTTTCAAATATATTCGGCCGATCGAGCGCCAAGCCGACGGCCATAGCGAAACAACCTACGGCGACCGCGCCTGGGAAGATGCGTACCGTCGCCGCTGGCAGCACGACAAAGTCGTCCGCTCGACTCACGGCGTCAACTGCACGGGGTCGTGCAGCTGGAACATTTACGTCAAAAACGGCATCGTCACCTGGGAAGGACAGCAGCTCAACTATCCGTCGACCGGGCCGGATATGCCGGACTTTGAACCGCGCGGCTGCCCGCGCGGCGCGAGCTTCTCATGGTATATGTACAGCCCGCTGCGCGTCAAATACCCGTATGTCCGCGGCATCTTGCTTGACATGTGGCGCGAGGCGCTCTCCCATCATCCAAACAACCCGCTTGAGGCGTGGAAAAGCATCGTTGAAGACCGCGAAAAAGCGAAGCGCTACAAACAGGCGCGCGGGAAGGGCGGATTCGTGCGCGTCAGCTGGGATGAAGCATTGACGCTTGTCGCCGCTTCTTTATTGTATACGGTTGTGAAATACGGCCCGGACCGCAACGTCGGCTTCTCCCCGATTCCAGCCATGTCGATGGTCAGCCATGCCGCCGGATCGCGCTTCATGCAGCTGATGGGCGGGCCGATGTTAAGCTTCTATGATTGGTACGCCGACTTGCCGCCGGCGTCGCCGCAAATTTGGGGCGACCAAACGGACGTGCCGGAGTCAAGCGACTGGTACAACGCCGGCTACATCATCACCTGGGGCTCGAACGTCCCGCTCACCCGGACTCCGGACGCTCACTTTTTAGCCGAAGTGCGCTACCGCGGCACGAAAGTCGTCTCCGTCAGCCCAGATTACGCCGAGTCGACAAAATTCGCCGACGACTGGCTGTCGGTGAAGCAAGGGACGGACGGCGCCTTGGCGATGGCGATGGGACATGTTATTTTAAACGAATATTACGTCAAACGGACCGTTCCATATTTTGAACGATATGCCAAAACGTACACCGATTTTCCGTTTGTCGTCACCTTAAAACAAAACGGCGGCACATGGACGGCCGGCCGCTTCTTGTTGGCGAAAGACCTTGGCAAACAAACGAACAATGCCGAATGGAAGCCGGTCATCTATGATGAAAACACCGACTCGTTTGTCGTGCCGAATGGAACGATCGGCGCTCGCTGGGAAGACAAAGGAAAATGGAACTTGCATCTTGTTGATGAGGAAACAGAACAGCCGCTTGAGCCACGCCTGTCGTTTTTAGGGAGCGAAGATGAAGTCATCTCGATCCAGCTTCCATATTTCACCGCTGAGGGCGGAAAAACGATCGAACGCGCGGTTCCAGTGAAAAAAGTGCAAACCGTAACAGGAGACGTTTACGTCACGACCGTCTATGATTTGATTTTGGCCAACTACGGCATTGACCGCGGCATCGGCGGCACAGTCGCCCGCTCGTACGATGACGAGGTGCCATTCACGCCAGCATGGCAAGAAGCGATCACCGGCGTCGACCGCGAACTCGTCGTGAAAATCGCCCGTGAGTTTGCCGACAACGCGATCGACACAAACGGCCGGTCGATGATCATCGTCGGCGCCGGGATCAACCATTGGTTCAACTCCGATACGATTTACCGCGCCGTCTTGAACCTTGTCTTGTTCGTCGGCGCCCAAGGGGTGAATGGCGGCGGTTGGGCCCATTACGTCGGGCAGGAAAAGCTGCGGCCGGTGGAAGGATGGCAGACAATCGCCACCGCTCGCGACTGGGTCGGACCAGCGAAATTGCAAAACGGCACGTCATTCTTTTACTTTGCGACCGACCAATGGCGCTATGAAGAGCGGCCGGTCGATGAGCTCATCTCACCGCTGGCCAAAAAAGCGCGCTATTCACACCCTGGCGATTACAACGTCTTGGCCGCGCGGCTTGGCTGGCTGCCGTCGTACCCGACGTTTAACAAAAACGGCATCGAGCTGTATAACGAAGCAGTAAGCCATGGAGCCCGCACGCCGGAAGAGATCGGCGCCTACGTCGCGAAACAGCTGAAAAAGAAAGAATTGCAGTTTGCGATCGAAGATCCGGACAACGAGGCGAATTTTCCGCGCAACTTGATCGTCTGGCGCGCCAACTTAATCTCAAGCTCCGGCAAAGGGCACGAATACTTCTTAAAACATTTGCTTGGCACGACGAACGGCTTGTTAAACGATGACCGCGACAGCCTGCGCCCGGAAGAAATCCGCTGGCGCGATGAAGCGCCGGAAGGCAAGCTCGATCTGCTTGTCAACTTGGACTTCCGCATGGCCGGCACAGCGCTCTACTCCGATGTCGTCCTGCCGGCAGCGACATGGTATGAAAAACATGACTTAAGCAGCACGGATATGCATCCGTTCGTCCATCCATTCAATCCAGCCGTGCCTCCGCTCTGGGAAGCGCGCTCGGACTGGGATATTTTCAAATCACTCGCGAAAGCCGTATCTGATGTCGCCAAACAAGCCGGCTTAAAGCCAATGAAAGAAGTCGTCGCCACTCCGCTGTTGCACGATACGGCGCAAGAGCTGGCGCAGCCGTTCGGTGAAGTGAAAGACTGGAGCAAAGGCGAAACTGAACCGATTCCGGGCAAAACGATGCCGAACATTCACGTCATTGAACGCGACTATACCCTTCTTTACGACCAAATGACCGCCTTAGGTCCAAATGTCGCCCGCCAGCCGATCGGCACAAAAGGGATTGCCTGGTCAGCGAAAGACGAGTATGAACAGTTGAAACGCCGGCTCGGCACTGTCCGGCGCGCTTCCATCGCCGACGGCTGCCCGGATATCAGCGAAGCGAAAAAAGCGGCTGAAGCGATTTTGACGCTGTCATCAACTACAAACGGCAAAATGGCGGTGAAAGCGTGGGAGGCGCTTGAGAAAAAGACGGATTTGAAATTGGCCGATTTAGCGAAAGAACGCGAGGAAGAATGCTTTACGTTTGAACAAATCACCGCCCAGCCGAAAACGGTCATCACCTCGCCGGCGTTCAGCGGCTCGGAAAAAGGCGGGCGGCGCTACTCGCCGTTTACGACGAACGTCGAACGGCTCATCCCGTGGCGGACGTTGACCGGCCGGCAGTCGTTTTACATCGATCATGAACTGATGCACGAGTTTGGCGAAACGATGGCGACGTTCAAGCCGGTGTTGCCGCACCGTCCGTTTTCAAACAAACGCCCGAAAGAAAACGGAAAGGAAGTCATCTTGAACTATTTGACGCCGCATAACAAATGGTCGATCCACAGCATGTATTTCGACTCCTTGCCGATGTTGACGCTTTTCCGCGGCGGGCCGACCGTGTGGATGAACAAAGATGATGCGGCCGAAGCCGGCATCAACGACAACGACTGGATCGAATGTTTCAACGAAAACGGCGTCGTCGTCGCCCGCGCCGTCGTCTCCCACCGGCTGCCGCGCGGCATGGCGTTTATGCACCACGCGCAAGACCGCCATATTAACGTGCCGGGCACGAAGCTGACAAACAACCGCGGCGGCACACACAACAGCCCGACGCGCATCCACGTAAAGCCGACGCATATGATCGGCGGATATGCACAGTTAAGCTACGGATTCAACTATTACGGACCGACGGGCAACCAACGCGATCTGTACGTCGTCATCCGCAAACTCGAGGAGGTTGATTGGCTTGAAGATTAAAGCGCAAGTCGGCATGGTGATGAATTTGGATAAATGCATCGGCTGCCATACGTGCAGCGTCACGTGCAAAAACACATGGACGAACCGCCCCGGCGCTGAATACATGTACTTTAACAACGTTGAAACGAAACCCGGAATCGGCTATCCGAAACAATGGGAAAACCAAGAGAAGTATAGAGGCGGCTGGGAGTTGAAAAACGGCGAACTGCGGCTCAAATCCGGCTCGAAAGCGATGCGGCTCGTCAACTTGTTCTACAATCCGTACCAGCCTACGATCGACGATTACTACGAACCGTGGAATTACGACTATGAAACGTTGACGAACAGCCCGCTAAAACAATACCAGCCAGTGGCGCGGCCGAAATCAAGCATCACCGGCGAATGGATGGAGCTGTCATGGGGGCCGAACTGGGAAGACGATCTGGCCGGCGTCCATATCACCGGTTTGCGTGATCCGAACGTTGTCAAAATGGAGCAGGCGATCCAAACGGAATTTGAGAATGTCTTTATGATGTACTTGCCGCGCATTTGCGAGCATTGCCTCAATCCGTCATGCGTATCGAGCTGCCCGTCAGGCGCCATGTACAAACGCGACGAGGACGGCATCGTCCTCGTCGACCAAAACGCCTGCCGCGCTTGGCGGTATTGCGTCACAAGCTGCCCGTACAAAAAAGTGTATTTCAACTGGCAAACGAACAAAGCGGAAAAATGCACGCTCTGCTTCCCGCGCATCGAAGCCGGCATGCCGACGATTTGTTCGGAAACGTGCGTCGGCCGCATCCGTTACATCGGTGTGATGCTGTATGACGCTGACAAAGTGAAAGAAGCGGCGAGCGTCACAGATGAGAAACAGCTGTACCACGCCCAGCTTGATATTTTCCTTGATCCAAACGATCCAGCCGTCGCCGCCGCCGCGAAAGAAGCGGGCATCCCAGACGAATGGATCGCCGCCGCACAGCGCTCGCCGATTTACAAAATGATCGTCGACTGGAAAATCGCTTTGCCGCTGCATCCGGAATACCGGACGCTGCCAATGGTATGGTACATTCCGCCGCTGAGCCCGATCATGAATACGATCGAAGGAAAAGGAAGCCAAGCGAGCGCCGATGACATCTTCCCGGCCATTGATGAAATGCGCATTCCGATCGAATATTTGGCGAATTTGCTGACGGCGGGCGATACGGCGCACATCCGCACGACATTGAAAAAAATGGCGGCCATGCGCTCATACATGCGGGCGAAACAAACGAACAAACAGCCGGACATCCGCCTCATTGAATCGCTCGGCTTAAGCCGTGAAGACATTGAAGAGATGTACCGTTTGCTCGCGATTGCCAAATACGAAGACCGCTTCGTCATTCCAGCATCGCACCACGAAGAAGTCGCTGACCTCTACGCCGAACAAGGCAGCTGCGGGCTGGCGTTCGCCGGCGGCCCGGGCGCTTGCGGCACGCTGTAAAAGGAGAAAGAAGGCGAGCCCCGCCCCCTTCAATAATGAAATGGAGGATTTACGATGAACAGCGAACAACAACAAACGGTCTTTCTATGTGTATCGTATTTGTTGTCTTACCCGGACGAACAGTGGGCCGAATCGCTTCCTGACTGCCTAGACGCCATCCGCTCGCTTGACGATGAAACCGTCCGCGCGCCGCTTTTGGCAGTGGCCGAACAGCTCGCGGTCCCCCCGGCTCGAGAGCGGATGGAGCAATATGTCGAAACATTTGATTTCGGCAAAAAAACGAATTTGTACTTGACGTATATGACAAACGGCGAACAGCGGGAGCGCGGAATCGAACTCGTCGCCTTAAAAGCGCGCTACGAGGCGGCCGGATTCGCCGTCTCCGATCACGAGCTGCCCGACTACTTGCCGCTCATGCTTGAATGGATGGCCTATGCAGATCAAGAGCATACGACCGCCTTGCTCGCCGATTATGCCGGCCATATCCGCGAAATCGGCGACCGGCTGGCAGCGGCAGGCAGCCCGTATGCACAGCTGTTTGACGCGCTCAATCACACATTCACTCAACTCGGCGTGACGCCGCTCCCGAAAGGAGGTGCAACGGCATGGCCAGCCAATTTCTCTGGGTGATTGTTCCGTATTTGGCGCTTGTCCTATTTGTCGCCGGCCATATTTGGCGCTACCAGCGCGACCAGTTTGGCTGGACATCCAAATCAAGCGAACTGCTTGAAAAACGGCAGTTGCGCCTTGGAAGCCTTCTCTTTCACTGGGGCATTTTGTTCGTGTTTGTCGGCCACGTGATGGGCATTCTCATTCCCGAGCCGTTTTACGAGGCGCTTGGCGTGACAGAAGAGATGTACCACGCCCTCGCCTTGGCAGGCGGCATTCCGGCCGGCTTGGCGGCCTTCGTTGGTTTCGTGATCCTTTTTCGCCGCCGCTTGACGGTCAAGCGCGTACGGACGACAAGCAGCACCGGCGACTGGGTCGCGCTCGGATTTTTGCTTGTCGTGATCGCCAGCGGGTTGTCGTCGACGTTTCTGAACATCGATTCGCACGGGTTTGATTACCGGACGACAATCGGCCCGTGGTTTCGCGGCCTTCTTACGTTCCGTCCGAACCCAGCTTATATGGAAGCGGTGCCGCTTTGGTTTCAGATTCATATTCTCGCTGCATTCGGTTTGTTCGCCGTCTGGCCGTTCACCCGTCTCGTTCACGTATTCAGCTTCCCGCTCCGCTACTTGCAGCGCAGCTACGTCGTCTATCGAAAGCGAATGCCAAAACAAGCAGAGCCGGTCAACCGCGCCAAGTAAGCGAGCGGCGGGCGTCACATCAGGAACCCTAAACTGAACAGGCGGAGGGGGCAAACCGATTGCCTAACAGCCGGCCTGTCAACTTTAACGGCGGCGGGAACGAAACAACGTGCGCTTCCGCATACCCTAACGATCATGCATAACAACCGGCCAACAAATGAACCAATAATAAAAAACAGGATGCCCGTCGTTTGGGGCATCCTGTTTTTTATTTGTTACTTAGTTAATGCGCGCAAACAGCTCCTCTTTCTCCGCATCGGACAACAACCGCTCGGCCATCGGGAAGAGCACGTTCTCCTCTTTCATGAAGTGCTCATCCAAAATATGATACGCCTCAATCACCGCGCCGGCAAGCGTCAACGCCTGCCTGCTGTCGATGTTCTCCGGCAGCTGGGCGGTCTTTTCTAAAAACATGGAAAGGCGCGTTTTCGCCTGTTCGTGTTCGTATTCCATAACGGCGATAGGGCCGGTCGTCCGCCCGATGTACCGAGCCATCATTGGGAACAATACGCCTTCTTCCCGCTCCGAATGCGGATCTAAGGCGGCGACGAACGATTCAACTTTTTCTCTCAAATCAGCGAGCGGCTCACGCCAGTTGCGGTCATTTTCCCCGCGGCCGATCGCCTCCGCTGCGGCAAGCAGCTGCTCCATTTGGGCGCGCAGCGGGCCGTGTTCTTGTTTTAATTGCGCCAGACCGGCGCATAATTTCACCCCTTCAGGGCCGCCCATATGGCAAAATGAATGCATCATCAATTCCTCCCTCTAGAAATGTTGATTTATCAAGGCTTTTCGGCCCCTCAGGGGTGTCCAAAAAATATTTTTCGACAAAATCCCTTACATCCTTTTTCAGTTT
>NZ_PIJG01000080.1:0-6464 GCF_002809955.1 Geobacillus sp. Manikaran-105 | reverse complement strand
TCAACATGCGATTCACCTCCTTGTCTATCAATATTCACATCATAGACAAGGAAAGAAGAAAATATTCAGCTCACTTTATGATGTGGCTGAATAGTTACGAAAGAAGAAAATATTCAGCTCACTTTATGATGTGGCTGAATAGTTACATCAAAAAAGTCATGAATGGAGAAAAACTCGATCCAGTGCTAAGATTGCTTTTTGCTCTTCCATTATATGAAGTAATAAATAGACCTCTAAACGTATCCATACAAGAGTTAAGACCTTCTTTTTTGCCTTTTACAGGCACATGTGTGCCAGGCACAAAAATTGCCGTAGACACTAAAGGAATATTGCATAGTTGCGAAAAGGTAAATGATAAAATGCCTATAGGAACCACAAAAAAATGGATAGATTTCGAAAAAATAACAGAAACTCTTGACAGATATAACAAACACGTCGGTCCAGGCTGTATTAATTGCCCTATACAAAGATTTTGCCCAACATGCTATCGAGTCCTTCTAACAGCTCAAGGAGAATTTAACAGAAAACAGATGAAGCCTTGTCAAAAATTAATTGAAGAAAAGCAAAGAATATTTGAACTTGCCTATACCCTTATGGAGAAAAACGTCAATTTGGGCAACATCTTAGAAAGATAATACATAAATTACATAGAAAGGAGAAGAAAAAGGTGAAAGAATATTTTAATTTATACCCACATTGTGTGCCTATAAATGGAAAATTGGGCACTACCTTATACGATTTTAAAAATAACACTATATATCATCTGCAGTCAAAAGAAAGCCTAATTTTAAGAGGAATATCTAGGGGAGAGAGAATATCTAAACTAAAAGAAACGCATGGAGCTAAGAATGTAGAAAACCTTTTAAATTTATTAACAGAGAAAAAAATTGGAGAATACGGTGACACTTTTGTTCCAAGAGAGCCATATAGAAAGGGAAGTTTGAAAGCCTTGCAATTAGACGAAAATATTCCTTTATTAAATTGTTTCATAGAGCTTCCCTGCAGTTGTCCCAAAAACTGCAGTCATTGTTATAGTCCGAAAATTAATGGGTGCTTTGCATGTAAGAAGGTTGCCAATAACTATGTTTTAAGCAACAGAGATTTAGGTTTCTATTACAACCTCGTAAGAGACATTATTTCTTTAGGATTTTCAAATATTTATTTTCATGGAGGAGATCCTTTAACCAATTGGGGTGTTACCAAGGAAATTCTTCAGTTCAGTTCTATATTAAAACTTTCCAATCAAAAATTATATTTGCTTACCAATGGGGAAATGTTAAATGAAGAAAGAGCCGACTTTTTAATCCAATTTAATATCGTTCCAATCATTTTATTTGATTATACAACAGATAGTATCGATTTGAAAACGATAGAAGAGATTTCTCATTACTTCAAAGAACATGTCAATCAGATCATATTCAATGTAGTAACAAGCAGGAATAATGTAAAAAAATTAAATTGTTTAAAACAACAACTAAGTGAATTAGGAATAGCCAATATCATTCCTAGCATAGTTATAAACGGAAAAGAAGAATCCATTTTATATCATGAAGAGTTGCCGACATTTGGGTGCGACATTAACAGCTTTTCTTATCTTGGAATATATCATCCTTGTTTAACAGGCAGCTTAGCAATCACTTCCGATAAAAAAGTGGTTCCGTGTCCAAGATTAGAATCGGAAGTGCTGATGGATCTTAAAGAACATAACAGTCTGCTTGATTTATTTGACAGAAAAGAAGAAGTCCTGAAATATTGGAAGCTTTCATTGGAAAATAT
The DNA here is from genome assembly GCF_002809955.1 of Geobacillus sp. Manikaran-105. Classification (NCBI taxonomy): domain Bacteria; kingdom Bacillati; phylum Bacillota; class Bacilli; order Caryophanales; family Anoxybacillaceae; genus Geobacillus; species Geobacillus sp. Manikaran-105. The sequence goes on along the minus strand of NZ_PIJG01000080.1, from coordinate 4,688 downwards.
TGAACCTTGTGGTACTTGCGAATTTAAACGAATGTGTATGGATTGCAGAGCCGCAGAGGTTGCTTTTTCTAACAGTTTAACCCAAAAATCTCTTTGTTCTTATACGGGGTTATAATAAGGATAATTAAAAGCCAAGAAGTAGAATGTAGGAGGGAAACAATTGAATTATATTGAACTGCACAATATTGCTAAATCATTTGATAATAAAAATTACATACTAAAAGATATCAACTTGTCGTTACACCAAGGGGATCGTGTGGGCATTATTGGGGGAATTGGTTCTGGGAAAACCACTTTATTAAGAATAATCTTGGGATTGTATACTCCAACATCTGGGAAAATCAATAGAAACATATCCAATCACGAAATTGGGTATTTGCCTTCTACAAAAGGGATTATAGAAGAGTTTACAGTGAGAGAAAATCTCATATTTTGGTCTCAAACTTATCAATCCCCTATCCATGTAGTGGAGGAACTGATAGATAGGCTAAACATGGATAAGATGGCAGACAAAAAGGTGTCTTTGCTTTCTTCTGGAATGAAACAAAAACTTGCTTTTGCTTGCTCTATTATTCATTCCCCCAAACTTCTTATTTTGGATGAACCTACAGTAAATTTGGATGTAGAAAATCGATCTTTAATAAAGAAATTTATACAGGAATATCCTAAGGAAAGTTGCATTGTCATTACATCTCATAATTTTGATGACATTGAACATATGTGTAATCGAATTGTTATGATTGTTGATGGAACGATAAAAGTGAAAGAGGAACTGAATAAATTAAAATCTGATTTTCAATCCTCTCTTGTCAGAATACGAACCATCTCAAAAATCAATCAACAACAATCAATTCTAATTAAAGAAGAATTTCCAAATGTTCTGGTGAAAGATCATGAGGTGATTTTAGATAAACAAATTTATAAATTGAACGATGTTTTATTAAAATTAATCCATTTGAATATAGAAATACGTGATGTTTTAGAAAATGAAGCAATACTTGAAGATATTTACTTACGTTTGAATAAGAAAGAAGGTTGACGGAATGAAGGCTCTATTGTGGAAAGAATATCTTTTTCTGAAGAAGAAAATGCAAAAGATGTTGCTTCTAATCGCAATTGAATTTGTTCTAGTGTTGTACTTCATCTATGGATTAAATTCTATCCCTATTCATATTAAATTTAATCTCATTTTAGGAACGACATCGATTATTTTTCTGTTACAAATACTTTTTGAATCCATTAAGACAGATAAACAAAATCGAGTATATGAGAAAATGTTGCAAATTTTTTCTATACAGAAGATATTAATTGTCAAGGTACTTTTTTCTGTTTTTATCGCAACAATCCTTAGCAGCATGTATTCGTTTCTATTCTATGGATATCAGTTGTACCTGGGGATTCAGATCCCTTCTCAATACTTGCTGTCTTTATTATTATTGCCGTTTATTAACTTGCTCTTTGGAATAGTGTTATGCGTCGTCATGTTTCTGGTTGATAATATTGTCATATTAAAAGTTACTTCTATGTTTGGAGCGATGTTTTATGTATTAACCTTTACGAATATACATCAATACAAGATTATTGGAACCATTATTGGTATATTGCTTTTCCTTGTAATCACGCTCCATTTTCTTTTAAAGAAAATATCGAATGAAAAATTTTTAACGATGTAACCTCTTGGTTATGGAGGTGAGGAAGGAAATTGAAAGTATTAAAGTTCTATTTAAAAAAAAGCTTAAAAAATGTTGTTATTCTAGTATTGCTCACCCTATTCATCTCTTTCCTTAGCAACATCATTCCTATATTATCACAAATGGTTTTTGATGAAGGAATTATGAAAAACAATGTTTTTAACATTGCTGTTTACTCATCTATTCTAATAGGGGCATATATTGGAAGAGGTGTTTTAAATCATTTTAGTGATTATTTAATATCTGCAACGTCTGCTAAGATTATAGCCAACGTCAAGAACGAAATCATTCAGAAGATATTAAAAATGCCTGTATCATTTTTTGATAAACAATCAACAGCTTATATCTTATCAAGATTGAACGAAGTGAATTCTTTATCATCGATATTTACTCCAACTGTTTTTAACTTTCTTTCCAGCACAATATCAATGATAGGCGCTTTAATGTACATATTGTCCAAAAGCATTGAAATATTCGTTGCATGTGTATCGTTCATTCCAGTGGTTTATATTATTTCTAACACTTCTATCACATCCTTAAACAGATACTCTAGAGAAATGCTTGAAGCTACTGCAAATACGAATAACAAAATACATTCTGCATTAGAAGGGATAATTGCATTAAAAGAACTAAACGAGGAAGAACACATGAATCAGTCTATTACAAAAGAAGTCAACCAATTAGCATTGAAGACAATTCATCAAAGCAAAACTGCCAGTAAAAGTTCCCAAATGCTAAACGTGATGGTTTTGGTGGTTCAGACGCTCATTATAGGTATAATTGGTTTTTTCATAACCAATAAAAAGCTGACTATAGGAGATTATGTGTCCATGACCCAATATGTTGGCATGATATACTCTCCCTTAATTATGTTACAGAGTTTTAAGTTAAGTATACAACCTGCTATTGCTGCTATTTCAAGAATTAACAGCATGTTATCCTCTAATAACACAGAGAACATAGAGGAAAGCACAGGTAAAAAAATAGATTACATCAAGTTTGTAAAATTTGAAAATGTATCATTTAAATACGATACATCGAATGAAAGCATTCTTAATAATATCTGTTTTGATCTATATTCTGGAGATCGGATAGCATTTATCGGAAAAAATGGATCTGGTAAAACTACTATAGCCAAACTTTTATTGGGTTTTTATAAAAATTATTCTGGGAATATCACCATTAATGATTATGAACTGAGAGAGTTAGATATAAATAGTTTAAGATCCAAAATTGGGATTGTTCCGCAAAATATCTATCTATTCGAAGGAAGTGTAAAGGAAAATATTCGGATTGGAAATCGGGTGTTGTCTGAAAAAGAATTTCAAAGAAGATTAGATAGACTTCTTGAATATGGCTTTTTGAATGGTTTGGATTTAAATAAAAAAATTATTGATAATGGGAAAAACTTGTCCAAAGGACAAATTCAGCAAATCGCTTTTGCAAGAATATTTATGAAGGATGTTGATGTCTTAATATTTGATGAAGCTACATCGAATATGGATCAAAACGCAAAAGAAGCTTTTCAAAACATTTTGCTGGATTTACTTCATGACAAAATTTGTTTGTTTATTAGTCACACTGATGAATTAATGTATCTTGTGAACAAGAAAATTGTATTAAATGATGGAAAAGCTGACATTGTTTACGACAGGGAGGGAATCTCATGAGTAAAATTATTTATATTTTGCTTTTAATTATTTCTTTGTTTATTTTGTTTTTCCAAATAAAAAATAAAAAAATAGATATAAAGGGTCTTTCCATCAAAATAATCACTATTATTATCATATTATTGGCATTGGCATGGATAAGCAAATGGATGTATATAGATGCACCTTGAAAAGTTAACTTTCCGATTACGCTGTACCCCCTAGAAAACTGGTGATTTATTGAAAAGCCACGGAAAACTGACTCTCTTCTCAAATGGAGAAGTCCTGTAACATCAACGCTTCTCTTTTAGCCGAAAACAACGGGTTCGGCGAAATCGGTCATTTTTCACCATCCTGCTAGGAGTTGCAGCACTTCCTCCGGGCGCTCATGGATGTAGTCCACAAACCAGGCAATGGCTTGGGTGATATCTCACATTTCGCACCCTAACAAGGTCAAAACAAAGGATTTTTTATTTAGTTTTTCAGAATAACTTTTTGACCAACACGACGAGCGATGGCTATCCTTTTTTTACCATCGCTGGTCGTTCCGTATGACGTTACACGTAAATGCTCTCATCCAGCCCCAACCCCTGCAGAATCCTTCGTTGTTCAGGGGTGAGGGAGCGATCCAGTGAGCGTTGGATGCGTCCATCCGGCAGCTTGAGGAGGACGACGTTCACATATTGAAACAGCTGGAAAATCGCCTGCCCCGTCGGTCGGGTCAGCTTGCGGCCTCCGGCGCCCTTTAATGGGTGTTCGGGTGTGATGAACTGGCGCACCCGGCGCTGAAAGACGCGGTAAATGGCCAAGGCCAAGAGAAACAAATAGCCCAATACCGCAACTCGTTCTGGCTTTTTGACATAGATCTCATCCGTGAAAAAAGGGTCTTTCAAAAAAGCGAAGTTCATTTCCACCGAGATCTGCCCTTTATATAGCTTCAAGATCTCTTGGGCATCCATTTGTTGGCCCTTCCATTCCTCCGGAACGGTCGTGACGAGGACAAACCGGGACGCTTTCCGTCTTGCCTGTTCCCACGCGTTTGGGTCGAATTCGACGTCAAGGCGCAAGAGATACCGCGTCTCCATCTCGGGTTCCGCCCCTTTTTTCGGCCGTCCGCGCCGTTTTTTCGGGCGTACGATCTCTTCGACCGCGGCCTTGACCTGATGAAACCGTGGGCGAAGGGACGTCTTGAGGGACGCCAAGGCTTGTTCAGCGTCTTCCCGGCACAAGAAAGGGTGGCGCTCCCAATGGGCTTGTTCCTCGCGAAGAAGCTCCGCTTCTTTGGTTCGTTCTTTTTCAAGCGTCTTTCCTTTTCGCTGGTCGAGCGCGCTCGATTCAACAACGATCA
>NZ_PIJG01000079.1:0-6574 GCF_002809955.1 Geobacillus sp. Manikaran-105 | reverse complement strand
GGGGAAACACCCGTTCCCATCCCGAACACGGAAGTTAAGCCCTCCAGCGCCGATGGTAGTTGGGGCCAGCGCCCCTGCAAGAGTAGGTCGCTGCTAGGCTAAGCAGAAAGCACGCCTTTTTCTTCATTAGGAGAAAAAGCGTGCTTTTTCGTTTATCTGACCGAGAAGCGTTTCACTGGGCGAAAAAACGGATATTCTATAGATAGTCTCCCTTGTTTCGGTAACCCTTGCAATTTTTCGTCATACATTGTATAGTAAAAGTAAGGTCAAATATAGTCAAAGTCAACAAGATGGCGGTGATGCTTCCTCCCAAGGAATGCCCGTTTATTGGGCAGGGAGCAGCTTGACCGCCAAGCAGCTTGGTTGTGAGGAAGGTGGGAGGTAGAGTGCCAAACATTTCCGACATTATCGAGCAATATTTGAAGCAAGTACTCAATATGAGCGACCAAGACATCGTTGAAATTAAACGAAGTGAAATTGCTAATAAATTCCAATGTGTTCCCTCGCAAATCAACTATGTCATCAACACGAGATTCACGCTCGAGCGCGGATATATTGTTGAAAGCAAGCGCGGTGGCGGCGGCTATATCCGCATTATGAAAGTAAAGACGAAAAGCGAGGCGCAGCTGATTGACCAGTTGCTCGAGCTGATCGGCCACCGCATCAGCCAGTCGAGCGCCGAAGATGTGATAAAACGACTTATGGAAGAAAAGGTGATTTCGGAGCGGGAAGCGAAAATGATGTTGAGCGTGATGGATCGCTCCGTTTTATATATCGATTTGCCCGAGCGGGATGAACTGCGGGCGCGCATGTTAAAGGCGATACTGACGTCGCTAAAGTATAAGTAGGGGAGGGGGAGGCATTGATTTGCCAAGAATGCAAGCAACGCCCGGCGACGATGCATTTTACGAAAATAGTCAACGGGGAAAAAACGGAATTTCACCTTTGCGAGCAATGCGCCAAAGAACATGGTCATACGTTTATGCTCTATGGCCATGACGACTTTCCGCTTAACAATTTGTTAGCGGGGCTTCTCAACTTTCAAGCTCCGATGAAAGAAGTGACGGCCAATGCGTTCCCGAATCCGGATTTGCTTCAATGCGAGACGTGCCAAATGACATACCACCAGTTTACGCAAATTGGGCGGTTCGGTTGCGCCGACTGCTATCGGACGTTTGCCCGTTACCTTCCGCCGATTTTAAAACGGCTTCATAGCGGAAATACTGCTCATTCAGGGAAAATTCCGAAGCGAAAAGGCGGCGTCCTCCATTTGCGGAAGCAGCTGGCCACGTTGAAACAAAAGCTTCAGGAATTAGTTGCCCGCGAGGAATTTGAGCGGGCGGCCGAGGTGCGCGACCAGATTCGTTCGTTAGAGGACGAACTTCGCCGACGTGGAGAGGGGGAGATGTAGCGGTATGTCATTTGGAAAGTTTTTCAACACAGCGGTCAGCGCTTGGATGAGCCAGGAGGGGCCGAATTCGGACATCGTGTTGAGCAGCCGCATCCGGCTGGCGCGCAATATTGTTGATTTTCGTTTCCCAACGCTGTTTAGCAGCGAAGAGGCGAAACAAATCGTTGCCTTGTTTGAGCGCGCGTTCGTCCATCGTCCGTATGGGGAAGCGGGACGGTTTGAACTGTTGAAAATGTCGGAGCTTCAACCGATTGAAAAACGGGTATTGGTGGAAAAGCACTTAATCAGCCCGCATTTGGCTGAAGATTCGCCGTTTGGCGCCTGCCTGCTTTCGGAAAATGAGGAAATCAGCATTATGATCAACGAGGAAGACCATATCCGCATTCAGTGTCTGTTTCCAGGGCTTCAGCTTGCCGAGGCGCTTGAGGCGGCGAGCGAGTTGGATGATTGGATTGAAGGGCATGTCAACTATGCGTTCGATGAACGGCTTGGTTACTTAACGAGCTGTCCGACGAACGTCGGAACGGGGTTGCGGGCGTCGGTGATGATGCATCTTCCGGCGCTGGTGCTGACGCAGCAGATCAACCGCATCATCCCTGCCATCAACCAGTTGGGACTCGTCGTCCGCGGCACGTACGGGGAAGGAAGTGAGGCTTTAGGGAACATTTTCCAAATTTCGAACCAAATTACGCTCGGAAAATCAGAAGAAGATATTGTCGCTGATTTGCATACGATCGTTGAGCAGCTCATCGCCCAAGAAAGGGCGGCTCGCCAGGCATTAGTGAAAACGTTGGGCATACAATTAGAAGACAAGGTATTCCGTTCATACGGCATATTGGCCAACTGCCGCGTCATCGATTCGAAGGAGGCGGCGCAATGCCTGTCGGATGTGCGTTTAGGGATCGATTTAGGATATATCAAAAACGTCCCGCGCAACATTTTAAATGAGCTGATGATTTTGACGCAGCCAGGATTTTTGCAACAATATGCCGGAGGGGTGCTTCGCCCTGAGGAACGGGATGTCCGCCGGGCGGCGTTGATTCGGGAACGCTTAAGGATGGAAACACGAAGAAAGATGGAGGGTGATGAACGATGATGTTTGGCAGATTTACGGAACGGGCGCAAAAAGTGCTGGCGTTGGCGCAAGAGGAAGCCATCCGCCTCGGCCATAACAATATCGGAACCGAACATATTTTGCTTGGGCTGATCCGTGAGGGGGAAGGAATCGCTGCTAAAGCGCTCATGGCGCTTGGACTTGGCCCGGATAAAATCCAAAAAGAAGTCGAATCGCTCATCGGCCGCGGCAATGAAGTGTCCCATACGCTCCATTACACGCCGCGGGCGAAAAAAGTGATCGAGCTGTCAATGGACGAAGCGAGGAAACTTGGCCATTCGTATGTCGGCACGGAGCATATTTTGCTTGGCTTGATCCGCGAGGGGGAAGGCGTGGCCGCTCGCGTGCTGAACAACCTCGGGGTGAGCTTGAACAAGGCGCGCCAACAAGTGTTGCAACTGCTCGGCAGCAATGAATCGGTATCGGGCCACGGCGGTGGGGGAGCTTCGCATGTAAGCACGCCGACGCTTGACAGCCTTGCCCGCGATTTGACGGCGATTGCCCGCGAAGGGCGGCTTGATCCGGTCATCGGCCGCAGCAAAGAAATTCAGCGTGTCATTGAAGTGTTGAGCCGACGGACAAAAAACAACCCGGTGCTCATCGGTGAACCGGGGGTTGGAAAAACAGCGATCGCGGAAGGATTGGCCCAGCAAATCGTCAACAACGAAGTGCCGGAAACGCTGCGCGACAAACGGGTCATGACGCTCGATATGGGGACGGTCGTCGCCGGGACGAAATACCGCGGCGAATTTGAAGACCGGCTGAAAAAAGTGATGGACGAAATTCGCCAGGCGGGCAATATCATTTTGTTCATCGATGAACTCCATACGTTAATCGGCGCTGGCGGAGCCGAAGGGGCCATCGACGCGTCGAACATTTTAAAGCCGGCCTTGGCGCGTGGAGAATTGCAATGTATCGGTGCGACAACGCTTGATGAATACCGCAAATACATTGAGAAAGATGCTGCGCTCGAGCGCCGCTTCCAGCCGATTCACGTCGATGAGCCGACAGTTGAAGAGTCGATTCAAATTTTAAAAGGGCTGCGCGACCGGTATGAAGCGCATCATCGCGTCTCGATTTCCGATGAGGCGATCATTCAGGCAGTCAAACTTTCCGACCGGTATATTACCGACCGGTTCCTGCCGGATAAAGCGATCGACTTGATTGATGAAGCTTGCTCGAAAGTGCGTCTCCGTTCGTTCACGACGCCGCCGAAACTGAAAGAACTGGAGCAAAAGCTTGAAGAAGTGCGAAAAGAGAAAGATGCGGCCGTGCAAAGCCAAGAATTTGAAAAAGCGGCGTCGCTGCGTGATATGGAGCAGCGGCTGCGTGAAGAGCTTGAAGAAACGAAACGTGCGTGGAAAGAAAAACAAGGCCAAGAAAATTTGGAAGTGACGGTCGAAGACATTGCCGCGGTCGTCTCGAGTTGGACCGGGATTCCGGTATCGAAGCTGGCCGAGACGGAAACCGAGCGGCTGTTGAAACTGGAAGAAATTTTGCATTCGCGCGTCGTCGGCCAAGACGAGGCGGTCAAAGCGGTGGCCAAAGCGGTGCGCCGCGCCCGGGCTGGCCTCAAAGACCCGAAACGCCCGATCGGTTCGTTCATTTTCCTCGGCCCGACCGGCGTCGGGAAAACGGAATTGGCCCGTGCATTGGCCGAGGCAATGTTTGGAGATGAAGATGCCCTCATTCGCATCGATATGTCCGAGTATATGGAAAAACACTCGACATCGCGGCTCATCGGTTCGCCGCCGGGGTATGTCGGCTACGAAGAAGGCGGCCAGCTGACCGAAAAAGTGCGCCGCAAGCCATACTCGGTCGTTCTGTTGGATGAGATGGAAAAAGCGCATCCGGACGTGTTTAACATCTTGCTGCAGGTGCTCGAAGACGGGCGGTTGACTGACTCGAAAGGGCGGACGGTTGACTTCCGCAACACGATCATCATTATGACATCGAACGTCGGCGCGGATGCTTTGAAGCGGAACAAGTATGTCGGCTTTAACATCCAGGATGGAAACCAGCAATACAAAGACATGAAAAGCAAGGTCATGGATGAGCTGAAAAAAGCGTTCCGTCCGGAGTTTTTGAACCGGATCGATGAAATTATCGTCTTCCATTCGCTTGAAAAAGACCATCTAAAACAAATTGTCCGTCTGATGGCTGATACGCTGGTGAAACGGCTGAAAGAGCAAGATATTGACCTTGAATTGACGGAGGCGGCGATTGAGAAAATCGCTGCTGAAGGTTTCGATCCGGAATACGGGGCTCGCCCGTTGCGCCGCGCTTTGCAAAAACATATTGAAGACCGTTTGTCCGAAGAACTGTTAAAAGGCACGATCGCCAAAGGACAAAAAGTCGTCGTTGATGTGAAAGATGGGGAATTTGTCGTATTGGCAAAACAGGCCGTGATGTGATGAAAAAAGGTATGCGGCACGATGCTGCCCATACCTTTTTTCCATATGGAACACAAGAGAGAAAGGGTTAGTTCAATGGCGAAAAAGAAGACGAAATTTGTTTGCCAAGAGTGCGGATACGAATCGGCGAAGTGGCTCGGCCGCTGCCCGGGATGCCAAACGTGGAACTCATTCGTCGAGGAAATCGAGCCGGTCAGAACCGCTGTGCGTGGGGCGTTTCTCCATTCGGAGCCGTCCGGGTCCGCTAAACCGGTTCCGATTACCGCCGTTGCCGCGGTGCAAGAGCCGCGCATCGAAACGAACAGTGCAGAGTTCAATCGCGTGCTCGGTGGGGGGATCGTCAAAGGGTCGCTCGTCTTAATCGGCGGCGACCCCGGCATCGGCAAGTCGACGCTGTTGCTGCAGGCCTCAGCGCAACTGGCGGCGGCTGGGCATACAGTGTTGTATGTATCGGGCGAGGAATCCGTCAAACAGGTAAAACTGCGCGCTGGGCGCCTTCGCGCCGAGTCCGATCATCTGTATGTGTTAGCGGAGGCGAATTTGGAATATATTGTATCAGCGATTGAAACGATTCAGCCCGCCTGTGTCGTGATTGATTCAATCCAGACGGTGTACCGGACGGATATTACGTCAGCGCCGGGCAGTGTCGCCCAAGTGCGCGAGTGCACCGCTGAGTTGATGAAAATCGCCAAAACAAAAGGCGTCGCCATTTTTATCGTCGGCCATGTGACGAAAGAAGGGGCGATCGCCGGGCCGCGCATTCTCGAGCATATGGTCGATACCGTCCTTTATTTTGAGGGGGAGCGGCATCATACGTACCGCATTTTGCGGGCGGTGAAAAACCGCTTCGGTTCGACGAATGAAATCGGTATTTTTGAAATGCGCGACATCGGGCTGCGGGAAGTGGAAAATCCGTCCGAAGTGTTTTTGGAAGAGCGATCGCACGGGGCGGCGGGTTCGACGGTGGTGGCGGCCATGGAAGGGACGCGCCCGGTTCTGGTGGAAATTCAAGCGCTCGTTTCGCCGACAAGCTTCGGCAACCCGAGGCGGATGGCGACCGGCCTCGATCATAACCGCGTGTCGTTGCTTATGGCCGTATTGGAAAAGCGGGTCGGGCTGCTGTTGCAAAACCAAGATGCCTATTTGAAGGTGGCGGGCGGAGTGAAGCTTGATGAGCCGGCCATTGACCTAGCCATCGCCGTCAGCATCGCCTCAAGCTTTCGCGATCGGCCGACCAATCCGACCGACGTCATTATCGGTGAAGTCGGGTTGACCGGGGAAGTGCGGCGTGTCTCCCGCATTGAACAGCGTGTGCAAGAGGCTGTCAAACTAGGTTTTTCCCGTGTCATTGTACCGAAAAACAATTTGGCAGGTTGGCAGCCGCCGGCAAGCGTTCAGGTGATCGGCGTTTCCCATGTGGCCGAGGCGCTCGAGCACACGATGATTTGAACGCTTTCTTCGGGGGAACGGGCAAATAGGAAACGGATGGGGGCGCTCGCTAAAGCATCCTCTTGCTCCGCCCCGATCATGTTTTGCGTCAACTACCCCCACTTAGCTAACGCTTGAAGTGGGGGCTTGCAACTCCCCAGAAGTGCAAACGGACTTCGTCCTCCTTCCTTGACTTGGGGTTGCATC
>NZ_PIJG01000078.1:0-6678 GCF_002809955.1 Geobacillus sp. Manikaran-105 | reverse complement strand
TCTTTGTGATTTGGCATCATATTTTCTCTCCGTTCCCCTATTTTCTCTTTGTATTTATTCGCCGTGGAACGGGAGAAAACCTTTATTTCAATTTATATAATTTGGCAAAGGTCGTCGTTCTATTAACTATTATTCTTGGATGATTTTTGTATTCTTCAGTCAAGGGAATAGGATTCTGAAGTAACGTAACTTCCGAAAGCACAGCGATTTGATATTTATCCCAACTTAATATTTCATCTGCAAACTGAGGATCATTAAGAATACCTTGCATTTCTGGAATAGAATCGAGATCTTCTCTTGTGACATATCGATAAATATGAGAAACTTTGCCGAATCGACTTATGCTTTTTGGTGGGTCGCAATCAGAATCCCCGTAGAACAGCAATGACATCATTGGTGAGACTATTCTGTTGGGTGAGAAGAAATAGAGGTTATATTTATCAAGAATCTCCATAAACCATGGTTGTTGAGTTACTACCACTGCCTCACGCAAATCGCTATGCTTCATCTCACCAATCACTACTTTTTCCATTTGAGTATTTCTCCCCTCTATTTGTAGAATGTGTGAATCGAGAACCTCATTGATGTATTGATTGAGGCTCTTTTCACCTGACATACTCACTAACCTTTGATACTTCTCTTCGCTCAATCTTAATACAAATTTTTTATACAAAGCTTTATAATCAACCCCTTCACTAGATGATATCATTTACTGTGACTTAATGATATCATCTGGTGAATCGCATTGTCAACCATATTTTTCTAATACAGAAAAAAAGAACAGGGGAAGGTTCCCTGCTAAGTTTGCAACACACTATTCAGCTGTTCTTCGTATCCGTACTTTTTGAAAAACTCAGCTAATGCCACTTCAATGATGTCCCGCTGAGTAACGTTGAATTCTTGGCTGAAATCACTCAACAATGTCTGCAACGACGTAGGCAATGCTAGCGTTTTGTTAGCCTTTGCTCCTCTGAATTTGTATCGAGGTAGAGTTCCGTTACTTTCTGTTTCTAACAAGGCAATTAGCTTATCTTGTTTAGTTAGAAGGTAATCAAGAAGGGACTGGTATCTTTCCAATCCCTTATCCAATGTCAAAGATGCTTTTTGGAAAGTTTCTTGACTTTTTCTTTGCTTTTGGGCCAAACTTTCGTCGTATTTGTAGTTTTCTAATTCACTATCCCAGACGTAGCCCTGTCCTTTCATGTATTCTCCCATTTCCTCTACCGTAGCGAATCCATTTTTAAGGGCTACCTGTCGAATGTTTACTTGTTTTTGACTGAGCTGGCGTACAATTTTGGCTGCCTTGGTATTTACAAATCGAGCTTCATCTACGGCAGAAATGGTTTCTTTCTCTCTGGGAACGTAGGTTTTCCCGTCCCAGCGAAATCCTTTTCTGTAAAAGTACACGTCAATGGATTTAGAGCTTTTATTCCCAAAATGTGCAGCTATTTCTTCCCGTGTTTTTCCCTGAGCTAACATTTCAAGAGTCACTTTGATTTTAGGATCATCGTACACAGCTGGGTCAAAGTCTGTCATTTTCTTCTCCTCCTTTAGAAGTCGATTTGTTCAACTGCTTCACGCAAATCATCTTGTTGAACGTGTAAGTACACAGAAGTAGTTTTGAGACTAGCGTGTCCTAACAACCGTTGAATGACGGCAACATGGGTATCTTTTTTGACTAAGTAACTAGCAAACGAGTGACGTAGAATGTGACTTGTGACGTGCTTTTCTATACCAGCTTTCACACATGCTTCTTTCAACAAACGATTAACGTATTGGTCGCTTACAGTCCCTGTTTTTTTGAGTGCAAAGAAGTACAAAGAATCTGTTTTTGGGCGATGGTATTCAAGGTATTCTTTCATTTTTTTAATTAACTGTTGATTCATTGGAACTCGACGGTTTTTACCTCCTTTACCATTGATCACCTGTACAAATCCTTCTTCTAAGTCGACATCATTCAACGTAAGCTGAATGCATTCTTTAATCCGAAGTCCCGTGTATGCCATCATCATCACAAAGTAGTGAATGACAGGATGTTCGATTGATTTTATAATGGCTTCAATTTCTTCTTTAGTAAGGTAGATTCTTTCTGAATCGGGTACTTTTACTCTTTCAAAATCTTCAAGAGGGTTCTCTTCAACAATCTTCTTTTTCTTAAGGAAATTAAAGAAAGTAGACATGGCATTGATTTTACGATTGATCGTTCTTGGCTTACATTTTCTTTCATGGGTCAGGTAGTGAACAAATCCCTCGATGTGCTGACGATTAATCTCATTCACGAATATCGGTCCATTAGAACGTGCGGCCAGCCACTTCTGAAATTGATTAATGTCCATTTTATATCCTCTTAGGGTTGCTTCACGCATCCCTCTAGTCTTCAACCATTCGTGGAAGTAAGGAATGACTTGACTTAACAACAAACTATCCTTTTCAATGTTTTTCATCATGTTCCATCTCCCCGCTTGTTTTTTTGAAGCGAAGGAAGGTAAAGATACCTTCCTTTTTTACTTACTCGACATTTTCGTTAGATGATAGTCCTTGGACAAATCTCTCATCTCTTACCAAACCTTGAAATTGCTCCACGGGAACTTTTAAATTATAGGTGGTATCCTCCAATTTTTTTGGTGGATTTTTAGTAATTCCTAGTGCTCGTTTACGTTCTTGTTGCTCTGTTGCGTCAAAAATTCTAGTTCGTTTTGTTGTTCGATCATGTTCCGTGATAAGCCACTGACGTTCTTTCCAATCTTTAATAATCACCTTTGGATCATCGAATCCTAATTCTTTGAGCTCTTTTTCTAGTACGTGTTTTAAAATAGCCACTTCTACATAGTTGGATCGCGGGAACATTTTCCCCCAGCAATTGAAAGGATTGGAGTAAACTCCTTCTCGCTTGAAATTCCCCTGATACTGAATAATGCGTTGAACCACTAAATTCCAAGCCTTCCTGCCAATGTCGCGTTCATCTGAGATGATTTTTTCCTGTTCTACAAGGAAATGGAGTATATTGTCTAAATTTAACCCGATCTCTAACGCTTTGTTAGCCAACTCTCCTGCACCTAAAATGATGGCGTACTTTTTTGCAACGCGAGAACGAAAAGGAGTATCTGGAAGAGCTTTCTCACAGCGTTCTTGCCACTTTTTCCACGTTTCATCAATGATGTGGAGCCCCTGCTCAAACAGATACTTGATAAAAGCCTCTCCAGCATGGCCGTAATTTTCTTGAATCACTTGACGAATCATATCGGCATTAGCAGCAGATTTAGTCCAAGCAATATTCGAATACTCAAAAGTTCTAACCGTCAACCCTGCGTTATGGTTGGTACGTTCAAAAATGGATTGCTCTCCTGTTGAAATGATAGCGAGAGCCCACATTCCTTGTTTCCGTTGCTTAATATCTTCAGTAAGACGATACTTTTCTTGTCCTGAAGCCAACACGTAGAGCTCGCTTGTCAATGATTTGGCATTGCTCATGGAGAGCTCATCCAACACAATGGGAATTCCGAAATTTCCTCCTAGCATGTTTAAAATGGCATTAGAGGTTCCGTTCCAGTTCTTCATTAATCCTTTCTTCTTGTTAGATGGCATTCCAAAAACAGAAACAGCTAAGAGAGCTGCCGTGGTTTTTCCTTGCGTGCTATTTCCCGCAAGGTGAAAAACGATTGTATCTATATCGTCGTACAAATGGTACAGATACCCAATTAAAGCGGAGGCAAACCCGATAGACAAAATGGTTTCAAGCGGCGGATGTCCTACTACTTGTTCTTTCACCATCGTTAGCCATGTTTGTAAATCCCCTTTAGGCTGAAGATGATATGCCCCATACTCATTGTCATTCGTTGCTATGTAGGTAGGGTCGCTGGAAATAAGTTGATTGTGACGAAACACAAGCCCCTTTTTCTCATTTCGATGCCAACCTACCTGATGGAAAATAAGCTTATGAGGAGCTCGCTTCTGCTGCTCTCTCAAGTAAGTGGCAATGATTTTTTTGAATTCGTGAGGAATGTCGACTCCCTTGGCCATTAATTTGATTAATTCGTTAGGAATTAGCTGTCCCATTCCAATCGGCATCTCATGGTATGTTCCTTTGTATTTGTAGCAAAGATCCAAATGAACGTCCTTTGTATCAATGTTCTGCACCGTTTGTTTAATAAACAAGGGTTCGCACACTTTGAAGAAGCTTTCTTTTCCTGTATTTTTATCAATCTTTTTATAAAAAAGCCCTTCGTCACTGAGCAAGAAATCCCCAATCGGAAAGGTCTGCCCTGATTGTAAGTATTGCATACAAAATGGAAAACTCCTTCATTTGATAAGGGTAAATCTTTACTCCCCGATATCGATCAGGATTTCCTCGTATTTCTTCATTTTTTTCTTTTTTTATTTTCCGACGTTGTTCTTCTTGTTTTTGACGTAAAAGATGTTCGATCCTTTTTTCTTTAGTAATCGTATTGGATAGGTACCATATCCGTTCATAGTTGTTGAATATAAGGGCATCGACTTTTTCCGGTGGCATTTCATTCGTCTCTTCAGGCAGTTTCAGTTGACTTTGAGCGTATTGCCAAATACTCATTCCTTGGTCTTTTTGTTTTTTCTGGATGTAATCCGTCATTATGATAAACATCACAAACTTCTTCACTGCTTCTAACCCTATATAAAAATGCCCTTGAACTAGATCGGTTGCTAATTTTTCAACTTCCTCCTCTACAATTTTGTAAAACAACTTACTTTCTCCTTTCCTTGCTAGATAATTATAATCGATTTTATCTTATCACAAATAAGGTAATTATAGGAAAACAAATTTCTAAATAATAGCAATAAAATCATTTATATTTCTTCATTCTTCTCTCCCACAATTGCTTTGACGTCTCTTGTCAAAAATAGCAACCCCCTCTTTCATCGTATCTTGCTTGTTCATTCAACCATTCTTCCGTTTCATCATCGTAGGTTCCTGTGAGAGAATAGTACACTCGAATTTCTGTGTCAAAGCGAATGGCAATTCGGTAGAAGCTTATATCCCCCTCTTCAATTCTCTCTACATACTCCAAATCAAATGGATGATTGATTTCCGCAAGCACGTCATCATCTTTTTCTAACAGTATCATGGCTTCGTTTACTGGCAAACGAAAAGTGAACAGGTCCTCTTCACTATTCGATGCTTCAAACCGGTCAAGAAATTCTTTTTCAATGTATTGAATCATTGGCAAGGGGATTCTCCTCGTCGCTTTCAAAAATTCGATATCATTGAGGGATTGAATGATTTTCACCTTTTTTCCTCCTTTACAATAGCTTGACGGCATCCATCTTCTCCTGCCGTGTGGTTTGAATGTAGAATCTGGCAGTCATGTTCACAGAAGAATGACCTGCTAGTTTACTGACGGTGGTCAGGTCTACTCCTTTTTTCAACAATCGCGTGCAAAACGTATGTCGAAACAAATGCGGATGCAACTTGAATCCTAAATCCTTTGAAACGTTCGCCAGCCAATTTCTTACCGCATCTCGATGGACTTTTGGGGCACGTTGGCTAAGAAGCAAGTATTCACTATCCTTAAATTTTGATTTCAATCTCTCTCCTTTGACGTAAGACCGAATCAAATAGACAACATCTTCTCGCAAACTAATTTCTCGTATCTTGCCTCCTTTGCCCCTCACTGTTAGGCTGCTTGTCAAGTAGTCAATATCACCAAGCTTGATATTGACAAGCTCACTTACACGAACCCCAGTGTACAGAAGTAAGTAGGCAATCAATTTATTTCGTTGACTCACTTTTGTGTGATCCTCAAGGTAGAAAAGTAATTTCTCAACTTGTTCCTCTGAAAGTGCACTGACAACTTGTTCACTTCCTGCAGCTACTTTTATCCGGTCGCGCTTGAGATGGATGTACCTCTCCTTTACCAATCCCTTGATGAGTAGAAAATCGTTGTAGACTTTTAGGCTGTTGATCTTCTTGTTGATGGTTGCCACGGCAAAATTTTCGTCAATGAGGTATTGCTTATATCTGACAAAAGCAAAACGAGAAAGCGGTTGAGTCGTGTCAACCGCCTTCTCTGTGAGGTATTTCTGAAAACCTTCGATGTCTCCCACGTAAGACTCAATCGTTTTTGATGCCTTTCCTTCTTCTGTGAGCCATTGCTTAAATGCATCGAGTAATTCCTGCAATGGAAGCACCTCCTCAAAATGCAAAAAAGTCATTGATGCTTGTACTTGCACCAATGGCTCTTACTTTTTGATAATGTCGATAATTGTTTTAATCATGCAATCTGTACATGGTTGACTGCATAGATATGGGCACGGAAAGATTTTCAATCCTTTTCGCTCCTTTCTCTAGCGTTTTGTGCTATTTCTAATCATCTTTTGTGAGTTCTTTCGCTACTTCTGTGGCTATGGCAGCGAGCACCGACACGATTATTTTTTCCCACACTCTTCCTCACCTCCTTTCAAGGCGAGTATCACTACTCACGACAGAAATATAATTATGACGTGAGTTTTTTCACGCCTAACTGGGCAGCTTTCCATGGTACGACTAGATTCTGCTTTATCATATGGAGTACGATTTAGTTATGTCGTGAAATCCTTAAAAGAAATTGTAAATTATCATTTTATTTCAGCACAAAACGCCCATTTTTTTGCACATTCTTTCAGAAAGCCCTCTCCCCTTTTCTGAAGGAATGTGCTAAATTTTTT
>NZ_PIJG01000077.1:0-6706 GCF_002809955.1 Geobacillus sp. Manikaran-105 | reverse complement strand
GCACCTCCTGGGTTTGTTTGTGTCGCTACTCACATTCTACAGGAAAGGTGCTCTTTTTTCTATACCCTTTGGATTTTATTGGATAATCAACACGCCTGATAGCGTGTGATTCTTTCTTAATCTTATATTGTGTCAGAAGAGAAGTGTTCTTTGTTTGTGAACTTACGATAAAAGCAAGGGGGTTGAATATGCCTACGATTAAGGATGTGGCGCGATTAGCAGGTGTCACCGTAACAACCGTATCTCGTGTATTGAATAATCGTGGATATATTAGCGATGCAACCCGCAAAAAAGTATATCAGGCAATGGAAGAATTAAACTATCAACCAAATGAAATTGCTAGATCTTTGCATCGCCGACAATCAAAGTTAATAGGACTCATTATTCCAACTGTATCTCATCCGTTTTTCGGGGAATTATCGGGTTTCATTGAATATTATGCCCATTTAATGGGATATAAAGTGCTAATTTGCAATTCATTGCTCGATCGAAAAAAAGAAAAAGAGTATATCGAGATGCTCAAAAGCAATCGGGTAGACGGCATTATTATGGGGAGCCATACGCTAGAAGTGGAAGAATATATGAACTTAAATTATCCGATCGTCACATTTGATCGGCGCATTAGTGAAGAAATTCCTTATGTTTCCTCTGATAACTACGGTGGGGGGAAGTTGGCCACCCATTTGCTCATTCAAAAAGGATGCAAAAAAATTGCTCATATAAGCGGGAATTTACAGCTTCAATTGCTTGCCAATAAACGCTCACAAGCATTTATCGAATTAAGTAAAGAACATGGGATTGAATCGGTGATTGTTGAAACGGAACTGAATGTTTTTGACATCACTCAATACGAAGCGATGATTCGAAATTTGTTAGAAAAACACCCCGATATCGATGGTGTTTTTGCGAGTAGTGATGTCATGGCGGCCTATTTTATTCAAATCGGTTATTTCTTGAATAGACGGATTCCTGAACATATTAAAATTGTTGGATACGATGATATTAAGCTTGCTTCGTTATTTGTTCCGCCACTCACGACCATTCGTCAACCGATTGAAGAGATGGCGAAATGTGCGGTTGAATTGATTGTGAAGCAAGTAAACGAAGAGCCGTTTGAACGTGAGAATGTGTTTCCGGTAGAGTTGATCGAACGGTTGACGACGTGATGATGTAGGGAAGGTGTTGAAAGTGATAAACGTTTCAACACCTTTTTTGTAAGGTAAGAAAGTATAAAATGTTACAATTAGGTGGGGAGCTGTCTAGCTCCAAGCGCCATCGGTGTGATGCGATCCGCCCCTTCTTTCGGCGGCGACACATGGAGAAACTTCAGTGATTTTGCCCACGCAGAACCAAGCCGTGCTTGGTTCGAGCGCTCCTCGGTGGGGCTTGTGCGATCTTCGCCGATAGGCGGGCGCTTTGCGCTTTTCTTACAATATATCAATCGTTTAACATTTTTTATGTCAAACGATTGACATATTGAAACCGCTTTAATATAATCACGGTAAAAGTACAAATATTTTTAAAAAGAGGGGGAACTAATTTGAGCAAACTAAAAATGATGTCAGCCGCAGTATTATCTTTATCCTTACTGTTGGCAGGATGTGGGAATTCCGCGAAGGAAAGCCAACAGTCTGAACAAAAGAAAACCGCTAGTTCAGAAGTGAAAATTACGCTTTTGAATTCGAAAGGTGAAATTCAAGCACAGCTTGAAGAAGCAGCAAAAGAATTTAGCAAAGAAAATCCTGGAATAACATTAGAAGTAATTCCAGCTGCTGCAGGCCAGTCCCCATTTGAAAAGGTAACATCGATGTATGCATCTGGAAATGCACCGACAATTGCAATGGTGGATCCAGGTGATGTGAAAAAATTTGCCGATAAGGCGCTTGATTTATCAAAAGAAAAATGGGTGAATGATGCTATTGATGGCAGTTTAGATGATGCGAAGACAGAAGATGGAAAGATTCTTGCCTTCCCGTTTGCGGTTGAAGGATATGGTTTAATTTATAACAAAGCCGTTCTTGATAAAGCAGTAGGCGGAAACTTTGACCCTGCTTCGATTAAAACGAGAAAAGACTTGGCAGAATTAATCAAAAAAATTCAAAAAACAGGAGTAGCTTCCAATTTGTTATCTCCAATGGATTGGTCGTTAGGGGGTCATTATTTAACAATTGGTTATAGCGTACAATCAAATAAGTTTGAAGAAGTGGAAGCGTTTTTAACAAACCTTAAAGAAGGAAAAGAAGATTTGACGAAAAACGAAAAATTAAACGGGCTATTAGATACGTTTGATTTATTAAAAGAAAATAACATTAATAAGAAAGATCCGATGTCAGGAACGTATGAGCAAGGACCGGAGTTATTAGGAAAAGGAAAAGTCGGTCTTTGGTTTATGGGGAACTGGGCATGGCCGCAAATTAAAGGGTTTGATACAACAAACGGCAACTACGGTTTCTTGCCAGTGCCAATTAGCGATAATCCAGATGACTATGGTAACTCGCAAATCTCTGTTGGTGTAACGAAGCGCTTGATCATTGACAAAGAGCAAAACTCCCCTGAACAACAAGCAGCAGCGAAAAAGTTTTTAGAGTGGCTAGTATATAATGAAAAAGGGCAAGACTTTTTAGTCAATAAGGCGAGCATCATCCCAGCGTTCAAAAATATTACATTAGAGCCGCAAGATCCATTAGCAAAATCGATTAAAGCGTATATGAACAATAATAAAACGCTTCGATCGATGGTTACGCTTCCACCTGACCATTGGTCTCAAGTTGGTGCGTTCATGCAGCAATATTTAGACAATAAAATCGATCGAAAACAATTGTTGAAGCAAATTGAAGGTTACTGGAAATCACAACAATAATAGAGTTTTAGTTTATGTGGAATAACGGGTTTAGCCGTTATTCCACAACTTTTAGCAAGGAGATGACGATGAATGTCCAGTCAAAAATTTTTTGATAAATTGAAAATTCAGCTGTTATTCTCAGGACCCACATTGTTCGCTTTTTTTACCGTTGTTATTCTACCATTTTTATATGGAATTTATTTGACCTTCACTAACTGGGACGGAGTTTCGACAAGTCACTCGTTTGTCGGAATGAAGAACTATTTAGCGGTGCTAGATGACACTGCGTTTTGGACATCGCTGTATAAAACGATGAAATATGTTCTACTAACGGTTATTTTAATTAATGTCGTCGGGTTTTTTTTGGCGTATATGTTGACAACAGAAATTCGTGGAAAAAATTTATTTCGAGCGGGCTTCTTTACACCTAACTTAATAGGAGGCATTATACTCGGATTTCTTTGGCAGTTCATTTTCTCGAACGTACTTGTTTACATTGGCGAGCATTTTAAAATCGGCATTTTCTCCTCTTCGTGGTTGGCAGATCCGGACAAAGCGTTTTGGGCGCTTGTCATTGTGACAACTTGGCAATATTCTGGCTACATGATGGTCATTTATATAGCGGGATTAATGAATATCCCTAAAGAATTGTTAGAAGCAGCAAGCATTGACGGTGCGAACGCGTTTGTTCGGTTGCGGAAGATTATTTTGCCGCTGATGGTTCCATCGTTTATTGTTTGCGTGTTTTTATCTCTTCAAAGAGGGTTTATGGTGTATGATTTAAATATTGCGTTAACGAATGGAGGTCCGTATAAGAGCACACAGCTCGTGTCGATGTATGTGTATCAAAAAGCATTTTTATCACAAAAGTACGGATCGGGACAAGCAGAGGCGTTTGTTTTGTTTCTCATTGTAGCCATCGTTACACTGATTCAAGTGTATGTGAGCAAGAAGCGGGAGGTTGAAGCATGATGAACGTATCGAAGGCCTTAACGAAGATGGTGCGATATATCGTTTTAGTTATTTTTTTCTGTTTATATATTCTTCCATTCATATTAGTGTTGCTTAATTCTTTAAAGGAGCGAACGGAGATCATTTCCAATCCATTGTCCATACCTAAATCGATCAATTTTGCGAACTATTTAAGTGCCATGGAAAAGATGAATTTTGCGAATAGCTTTATGAATTCGTTGATCATTACAGTGTTTAGTGTAGCGTTGATTACGATTTTTTCAGCGATGACTGCTTATGTTTTTGTCCGTATTCAAAGTAAGTTGAATAAGTTTTTGTTTTTCTTAATGGTCGCTTCCATGATCATTCCTTTCCAAGCGATTATGATCCCGCTTGTCCAAATTTATGGATCGATTGGCTTTTTAAATAGCAAGTGGGCATTGATTTATATGTATATCGGGTTCGGTGCATCGTTAGCTGTTTTTATTTATCATGGATTAATTAAGAGCATTCCACTAGAATTAGAAGAGGCGGCGATGATTGATGGGGCATCACGCTTGCAAATCTTTTTTCAAGTTGTGTTTCCGCTGTTGAAGCCGACCACCATGACGATTGTGATTTTAAATGTTCTTTGGATTTGGAATGACTTTTTATTACCGTCCCTTGTTTTAATTAAGCCGGAAGAGCGGACATTGCCACTGTCTACGTTCTACTTTTTTGGGACATATTCTGTCGATTACGGATTATTAATGGCTGGGTTAGTAGTGACGATCATTCCAGTGATCATTGTTTACCTGTTTACCCAAAGATACATTATTCAAGGGGTTATGAATGGTTCAATTAAATGATGTAGAAAGGTTGGTTGCATTGTCTAGACATGAGGAAATGGTAAAGGAAGCAGAAAGACGAGTACAACAAGCAAAAGAAAAAATGGACAGCACGTATCGGTTAGCATACCATATTATGGCACCGGTTCACTGGATGAACGACCCAAATGGACTCATTCAATGGAACGGGGAGTACCATGTGTTTTACCAGTTCCATCCTGACAGTCCAAAGTGGGGGCCGATGCATTGGGGGCATGTGAAAAGTAAAGACCTTGTGCATTGGGAGCGTGTACCGATTGCGCTTGCGCCGAGCGAATGGTACGACGAAGGCGGCTGCTTTTCGGGAAGCGCGGTGAATGATAATGGAGTTCTCACACTTATTTACACCGGAAATGTTTGGCTGAATGAGGAGCAAACGGAATTGAAGCAATATCAATGTTTAGCGACAAGCAAAGACGGCATTCATTTTGAAAAAGACCCGGCCAATCCGGTACTTTCCGAGCCTCCGTTTGACTGCCAAGGTCATATTCGCGATCCAAAAGTGTGGAAACGTGGCGACGATTGGTATATGGTGCTCGGTACAAGAGAGGGGAATAACGGAAAAGTCGTTTTATACAAGTCGAAAGATCTGCGTCAGTGGGAATATGTCAACATCCTTGCACAGAGCGATGGTAGCTTAGGATATATGTGGGAGTGCCCAGATGTTTTTCATTTGAATGGAAAAGATGTATTGTTGTTTTCTCCGCAAGGCATCGAACCAGATGGCGATCGCTTTCAAAATCTCCATCAAATGGGCTACGTTGTCGGAACGCTTGATTATGAAACAGGAAAACTCGTGCATGGAGCGTTTGAAGAGCTTGATAAAGGATTTGATTTTTACGCAGCGCAAACGTTTGAAGATGAACGAGGACGACGAATTTTGTTCGGCTGGATGGATATGTGGGAGTCGTTTATGCCGACGCAAGAACACGGGTGGGCCGGAGCGTTAACCATTCCGCGTCTTTTGGAATTGACAGATGATGAGAAACTTTTGATGAAGCCGGTGCCGGAATTGCAGTTACTACGGGAAGATCACGTGCAGATGGAATCGATTTCAATTCGAGAAGGTACATATACGTTACCTGTGAAAGGCGACCGTTTAGAGTTGCTCGTCCGCTTTTCGTTAGCTGATTTTCAAGGGAACGCATTTGGTGTGAAAGTGCGTTGTGCGGAAGACGGAAGCGAAGAAACGGTTTTCTGCTATGATGTGAAAGACCGTACGGTGACGTTTGACAGAAACCGTTCTGGCCAAGGAGAGGGCGGCATTCGTCGAGCGGTGCTAGATGGACAGTTAGGAGATGTCATTACGTTTCATTTCTTTATCGATCGCTCATCTGTCGAACTATTTGTCAACGACGGTCGACTTGTCATGACGGGAAGAATATATCCTTCTGAAACGAGCCAAGGTATCGAACTATTTGCAGAAGGCGGGGATATTACGGTTTGTTCTATCGATGCATGGAAATTGAAAGATATTTGGGATGAACGGTAAGAGGCGGTTTTCTCTGCCTCTTTTTATCATGAACGGTGATTGTCCTCACATGAAAGGAATAATATAAAGTATAGCGAAAAAGCGAGCTGGAGGATAGCGATGGGGAGATTGATCGGTTATATCGTAGCGTATATCGTTATGGTTTTTGTAAATGTTTTAGCTGAGTGGCTTCCTTTGAATGGACAGACGACAGGGGAGATATCGCGAAAAGTAAATGTGGTATTTACACCGGCAGGGTATGTATTTTCGATTTGGGGTGTTATTTATACGTTGTTAGCCATTTGGATTTTGCGACAAATTCCTTCTTCACGGCGTCATCTATCCATTTACCGTCAAGCATTCGTTCCGTTTGTCATTAGTTGTATGTTCAATGCGTTATGGATTGTTGTATGGCATTATGAATATTTTGTTTTATCTGTTGTTGTTATGCTTGCTCTCCCTCTAGAAATGTTGATCTATCAAGGCTTTTCGGCCTCTCAGGGGTGTCCAAAAAATATTTTTCGACAAAATCCCTTACATCCTTTTTCAGTTTTGTGGATATCTTACAGACCTAGG
>NZ_PIJG01000076.1:0-7125 GCF_002809955.1 Geobacillus sp. Manikaran-105 | reverse complement strand
GGATCGTAGAGATCCGGACTCATGAATCGTGGCCGAACGTAAGAGACGAATGTGAGCGTCTTATGCTTGGACATTTTTCTTCCAAAAACGGCGACCTTTATCAACGAACCGAGCTGACGGCCAAACAAGCGCAACTCTTTACGGCTCTAGGGCTGGAGCCTCCTCCGAAGATCCTAGGCATCCATCCTCGCGCCTAGATACACGCCCGAAGTGTGCCCAAATGTCTCTCGTCCCTTTTGTATCAAGGGGCGAGAGACATTTTGTTTGCCTAGTGACTGTCGAACTCGGGAAAAAAATGGGGAATAAAACAAAAAGAAAACCACCTCTTTTATAAGGTGGTCTTTGGTTCATGCCAAATATATTTCTCTTTCAGGTTCAAAGCTTTCAAAAAAGTTTCAACTGATCTCGTCACAGTAGCAGGTCCGATTGTCCTTTGTGTTCTTCTAAATGTTTGAAGATCTCTTGCGCCATATACTCCAATACTTGCTTCTGGTGTTTTAGAACGAATGTATTTGTAGGCTATTTTAGCCTCTTTTGTTGACGGTAATTCCAGAATAACCGACTTATCATCAGCAGCAGAAATAATATAAACTTTGCTCATTTTCATTTCCCTCACTTATACGTGAATTATACCCAACTGATACCTAACTTTACCCATTTTAATATTGGTCAACGTCATCAATATCTTCATCGTTTTCATCTAAATATTTGTTTGAAAATGCTTGTTCATAAATATAGTCTACATATGACTTAATTGCAACTTCATCGCTATTAGGAAATCTTGGAACACTTTCAAGCCACCTACTCAAATCCAACGCATATTGATTTAATTGATCATTATCCATTTTGTATATATGTTCATGTAAATATTCATTCAACAATGCATGTGTTCTTGTCCAAAATTGAATTTCAATAGGGAAAACATAATTATTTGGTCTTATATAAACGTGAATGGCTTTATACCCATCATCATGAGTTTTCCCTAATGTTTGATCAACAATGTTGCATGCATCTTGTCCATACGGACAACATGCTACAAATTCATGAACTATCTGTTGCAACTCTGCAGTCTCTGCTTTAATAATAAATCGCATTCCTAAAATGTCATTTGCAATTTTGTAGAGCTGTTTTGTCAATTGATTACGTTCTAATTTCAACTTTATTGATGCAGGATCCTTGTAACGGTAAGTAAAGTCAATTTCAGGAATATGTTTAATTAATTCAACAATTTCATCTGGATATTCTGCTGTATTTAAATAATACTCTGCTGTCTTATTTTTTAGTTCCTCAAAAAGTTCTTCATCAAAACCTTTGTATCTGCGAGAAGTCTTGATTTCCGGCCCATGTTCAATGATTTTTTTTATAATTTCCCAAATTCCTTCATACGGCAACATAAAATTTCCCCTGCCAGATAAAAAATCTTAACTACTAATAGCATAACGTGATTAACGTATGTCAAACAAGAGGAATTAGTAAAACGGATGTTTTTTAACATAACGTAAACTATGTTGAAAAATGATGGTGATGATGTTAGAATTAAGACAAAAAATTCAACATAGTTTACAGGGGTGAGGGGAGTGCCGGAACTACTGGAACTATTTGAACTGTATTTACGGGAAGAAGGAAAAAGCGAAAACACGATTAAAGGCTATTTGCAGTCGGTAGCAGGATTTTTGAAATGGTTCGATGAATCAAAAGGTACAGAGTTTAGGCAATTGCATCGGGAAAATATCCAAGAGTATATTTCCTTTCTGCGAACCGTTAAACAAGCAAAGCCAAAAACGGTCAATACAAAGTTAAATGCGCTGGTCAAATTCAATGAGTTTCTGATCGAAATGAAAGTGCAGCGGGATATGGTATTAACCAAAAAGGATTACATGAAGGTGCAGCAACAATACGCTTCATTAGCCAAAGTGGAGTTGAAAGACGTCGAGAAATTCCGGCAACTGGTACTGGATAGCGGCAATAAACGTAATTATGCGTTAGTTACGCTTTTAGCGTATGCCGGATTGCGAATCTCCGAAGCGCTCAACCTAAAAATGAATGATTTCAACCTTGTTTCCAGAGAAATCACGGTAAGAAGCGGCAAAGGAGATAAGTATCGAGTGGTATTTATGAACGACAAGGTTAAAGCCGCTCTCCAGTCATGGTTGAAGGAACGGAAAGAAAAAGGGATTGAGAGTGAGTACCTTTTCGTTAGCAACCGAAATAAACGTTTAGACCGTACAACCGTCAATAAACTGTTTAAAGAGTATTCGCCACTCATCGGCAAGGATATTACTCCGCACGATTTGCGGCACTTCTTTTGCTCTCATGCCATTAGCCGAGGATTAAGTGTGCATGAAGTAGCGAATCAAGCTGGCCATTCCAATATACATACAACGCTTCTATACACGAATCCGACGAAAGATGAACTTATTCAAAAAATGAATCAATTATAGGAGGAACCTAGATGTCAAAATGGTGGATGATCCGCGCGGGCGATCGCAATGAACTGATTCCGCTTTGGCTGGAAAAGGGCATCGCATCGATCGGTTGGGCGAGATTGGGCGATCCGAAGAACGTTCGGTCGAAAGAACAGCTGCAGCGAAAGGCGGATGAAGTGTTTGCCGAGTCAAAACCAAAATCGAGAACGAGTTGGGTGAATCAAGTATGGCGGTTTGCCCATGAAATCAAAAAGGGCGATCGAGTGATCACATATTCAAAAGAGAAAAGGGAGTACATTGTTGGAACCGTGACAGAAGAGCATCGTTACGATCCCTCCATCGGGCATCCCTATTATCCGAACATCATCCGGGTAAAATGGGAAAATGCGACAGTTCCAAGGGATTCGCTATCAGACGGAGCGAAGAACAGTTTAGGTTCGACGCTGACGGTGTTTCGAGTGGACGAATGGGGCGATGAAATCGAGCAGCGTTTACACAGTGAACCATTCCCCAAACCTCAACCTGAAGAGGGGGAAACGGAAGAAATCGTTGAAGACCTTGTTGGAAAAGCGTTGATGATGATCCAAGACAAAGTGGACAAGCTTGATCCGTGGCAAATGCAAGATTTAGTGGCGGGCTTGCTTCAAGCAATGGGGTACAATGTGCAAGTGAGTCCGAAAGGCCCTGACGGCGGTGTGGATGTGCTCGCCTATAAGGACGCGTTTGGCTTTGAAAAACCTGTAATCAAGGTGCAAGTGAAGCATCGCAAAAGCGCCGCCTCGGCCCCGGAAATCCAGCAGCTTCTCGGAGCCAACCCGATTGATGCCAATTGCCTGTTCGTCTCCACAGGCGGTTTTACGTCCCACGCAGAGGCAGTCGCCAAACATAATTCCGTGAAACTGATTGATTTGGAAGAGCTGGTCAACTTGATTGTCCATTGGTATGAGAACATGCCTAGCGATGCGAGAGCGCTGCTTCCGCTGCAGAAAATGTATGTGCCTGAATAAAAGCCGTTTGGGGCCGATTTCCTAGTTGCTTGAGGTTTTCCCGATTAAGCGAGTTGATGTTTGTTGAGCCTTTATGCCAAGGCAGGGATTTCGTCGTATTGACTTGGATGGAACACACAAGCGAAAAACGGAGAGCTTTCCCCAGCTCTCCATTTTTTCATTCATGCAGGATTTCGACCTTATGTTCACGAATGGTATTCCTTATGTTGGTTTCTTTCGTGAGGAACCGTTCTTTCCACGTGGGGGACGATTCGGCCAAGGATGTTGATGATGACAAACGGCCAACCGTTCGTCGTGCGGATGGTGCTCCCTAAGGACGCTGATCAAGTTGCGGTGTTTGCAAGGGCGGTGGCGCGAGAAGGTCGTCTTGCCTGCGATCAGGGAAGCAGCGGTTCAAGGCTGCGGCGAATCCCATCGTTTTGCGTTGCCGTGCAGACGGGGCGCCTCGTAAAAATGCGGGGGCAATGGCGGTGTGTGGTGATAAAGATGACATTTCTATGAGGGATGAGTGGTGTCAATCGTCGCCTATACGTTCTATTCCATTGCCTCGGAACGAAGCGGGATTCGGCTGATGGATGCGGATTGGAGCGATCGATGGGGATGGATCGTTGTGCAAAGAAGCCGCCGACGGTTGAATTGCTGGGAACGAAGAGCGAACTTTGGAGGGATCGGGGGTGGAGTTCTCTATTTTGTTTGTCTATCAGCTATTGAATTTTTAGGCGCAGATGGATAGAATGAAAAAGGAGAGCCATATGGCCCCGTAGCTCAGTGGATAGAGCGTCGGTTTCCTAAACCGTGCGTCGGAGGTTCGAATCCTCTCGGGGCCGTTCCAATGATCCGACTAGTTCGGATGAAAATTCGTAAACTCCTTGATACGACTGCGTTTGCAGTCGTTTTTCATTTTTTGGGAATCCGATGGGGTGAATATCATTCTTATTGAGGCAAGGAATGTAGAGTGGCGCTCATGTTGAGTTCAATGCATGTGGAAAAGACATGAAAATATATACAGTACATACAGTGGTGTCGAACGAGAAGCGGGGGACAAACATGACATTATTTGAAGAGTGTGTTTATGCAATAGGCCATGAGAACTTGAGGATGTTAACGAGCGGGGAAACCGAAACATATTTTGATTATTTGTGCACATGATTCCCGATCTTGCCTTGGGGGAGAATCGATTGGGAAAAGGTATCGGAAAAGAAACACATAAAGCATGCATCGGAAGTAGTTGATTGGCTGCGGCAAAGGGGAATTGATCATTACGATGTGATTGTGCTATGGAATTATTCTGATAACCCTGGCATCCAGACGACATTAGAGAGAGTTCTGCATGCTATTGATGATGTGGTGGCAGTGGGGTCAGACACTTTTATTCTTTGCCAACATGGAGAGTATGCAATCGAATGTTTTCATGATGGTGTTGTGACGATCGGTGTTCCTAAAAAGAAGAGGCATTTTCATGCTGGAGAGGAGGGGGAGTCAAATGATCATTGCCAACAACTATAAAGAAATCAAAGACCATTTTGACTTCACAGATAGCATTATAACGGATATCAAGTGGAACAATCCGTTAGATTTGTCTATCACAATCGACTATTATTGGGATGTACAGGAGAATAGAGAGGAAAATAGAACATTCGTGTTGCATTTTACGGATTGCTTGGCTGTAGAGTACAAAATGTGGAAGGAAGTCATAGGAATGTCGAGGGAGGATCTCCATTTTGACAGCTTGTTTACCATGATTCGCTTCGAACATGCAGCAGCAGATTCAAGCGGATTTCAGCATTTTCGTATCTATACCTTTGATTATACAGAGCCGTTGCTGCAAATTATTTGCAAGCAGGTTCAGCTGGAAGAAGTGTAGGTCATTGTTGTCAGGGGGGGTAATGATCGCTTTATTTTGGGTAAAGAAAAGGCGAATCGCTCCGCCTTTTTGCATGGATTGACGCACGGGACACAAGCTTCTCGGGGCCAACTGGCTCGATGCGAATGGCCTGTTCATCTCAACTGAGGGATTTACATGCACCGTTTTTCCAATTATAATGATATTTAGAATAACCGTTGCCGTTCGGATGGATGGCAGGTCAAGAGAGGGGGCGGCATCGCCGCTCCTTTTGTATTCATTGCCATGGACGGGAGGGAATGCTTTGTATTCGCGAATTGCCTTATTCGTGGGACAGTGATTTTTTGCCCGCGTTACAAATCGCCCCAATCAGAAGGAGTGCATATCACCCTTTATTATTCCGACGGCAATGATGAGATTCGCCCGCACGATGAACTGTTAGATCTTGTCGATGACAGGAAAGTAATCGATGCGGAATTTCTCCACAGCATTCGACGGGAATGAGAAGGCGATTGTGTACAATTGTTATTTCCTAAGGGCGCTTTTTTTCGATTTCAGCCGCCTGTTTGAGAAATGCCACCGCAACATTGCACCAATTTCTCTCTTCAGCTGTGAGGCCCTCAGCAATGAACTTTCCGTGTTTTCAATGGTGTTTCCCTTTGGCGAAGTGTTGCAGTTTCGCTTTTCCCTGTGGAGCTGTGCAAGCAACACTAACGGAATGACATTCAGTATGACAATCCGGTTGCTGAATGGAGTATACTGGAAGTGAACGATTTGCATCCCCATATGTTTGACTTGACCGAAAAAGCAGTTTGGAAACATCAGCCGAGCCGAGAAAAAGTGATTGAACAATGGGAAACGAGAGTGCTCATCGAAGTATCTTAGCTAGAAAGGAGCGCACCTTGGGTCTTTAAGATATCCACAAAACTGAAAAATGATGTAAGGGATTTTGTCGGAAAATATTTTTTGGACACCCCTGAGGGGCCGAAAAGTCTTGATAGATCAACATTTCTAGAGGGAGGGAGAGGAAATTGGATTTCCGTGATATCCCGCAACTCATTGCCCGAATGCTCATGGAAGTGATTCAAACGCATATACCGCACCAATGGATATACAACGTTGAACCATTCATCAACCCATACAACGGCAAGATCAGCTATGACTATTCCGGTGAAGTGAGGAAAATGAAGAAGGAAGAGTTTGCCGAGCTTGTCCGATCGTTGGGGAGAAGTAAGGGCTCGCGATTTTATTGTTCTCCGTTAGATGAGTTGTTAAACAACGTTTACATTGATCAATGGGTGCCGACGTATATGTCTAACTATGGAAAGCATTGGGTGACATACTGTGACTTGCTTAGGGAAACATTTGATCAATGGAAGTACAGCCACTTTGAGATTTATGACGAGGACGGGAATGAGGTCAATGAAGATCTCAACTTGCAACTTGATGAAATATTCGAAGATTTTTTAGAGAATACTTCGCACGAGCCATTTGTTAGAGAAATTGAAAAAACGATTCCCTAATACGATGGATGTCACCTTGAAATGTTTCGGGTGTAGATGGTTTATATGACGCTTTGGCGGCATGGAGCCGTCTTTTTTGCTGCTATAAAATGTGTTTTTCATCAGCCTTCTTGAAAAATCTCTGCGTTTTTTCTCGAGATGGTGGCGAAATATTCAACGATTTTGTAAAATTATTATGAAGGGCGATGTTGGGATGGCTGTGTTGATGTTATGAATATACGATGTTGGTAACTATTCAGTCACATCATAAAGTGAGCTGAATATTTTTTGCTTTTCCTGTCTATGATGTGAATATTGATAGACAAGGAGGTGAATCACATGTTGAC
>NZ_PIJG01000075.1:0-9452 GCF_002809955.1 Geobacillus sp. Manikaran-105 | reverse complement strand
GATGGCCGAAAACAACGGGGGTGGCAAGCTTTTTTTCTTCCAACCGTTGAAACTCAAGGGAAAACCGTGAGTGTGGAGGATAAACTTTTGACAATACCTAGTATACATGAGGAGGGAACCACATGCTTTACGGATTTGCTTTACTCGCTCTTCTAGCCGCCGCCGTGTGGGGCGGTGCGCATATCGCCCTTCATCATGCCAAAGAACAGACAAAAACAAACAAGCCGAAAAAATAGGGAACGCAGTCTGTTTGTTTCCACCGTTTCAATTGGTATAATGAGCGGTAATATGAAACGTAAGGAGGGATGAACATGAATCGATACGGGAAGCTGTTATTTTCCCTCGCTGTCACCGCCGCCTTGCTTGCCGGTTGCGGCACAGAGGCGCCCGCATCAGAAGGGACGGCTGCGAAAGAAAAACAATCCGCAAGTTCGGACAAGAACTCCGCCAACACGCAAACAGCCGAGCCAAAGAACCAAGAAACTCCCCAAGTTGATGAACAACATCAAGCAGGAGGTGGACAAAGCGGGGCGACAGGGGATGAAGCTGCTTCTTCCCGTCCAACAACTTCCTTGTCTTACCAAGTAGGAAATCAAACAGTCACAGGGACAGCAACGTTGACCACAAGCGACAACCAGCATTTCTCCCTCTACGTGCTGGACAGTTGGACGCTGGATGCCGAAGAGCCGCATGCTGATGTATTGCTCCACGGTAAGTCGTTCGCCCGCATTCGCTTGCTTTCAGAGGGGGAAACAAACTACGAGCAGCTGGCGAAAGAACATGCCCAAGCGATCGACGCCAACGCCGCCCGCCAACAAACGAACGGATTGCCTAAGCCGTTCGCTGATGCGGTTTGGTACACTGCACAAGCAGACGGCGCCACCGTTCATGTCATCGCCAGCGCCCAACCAGCGCCAATGCTATTGACCGTGCACGCTCCACGCAACGAAGACGTGCTTGGCGCCGTGCTCGCCATGGCGGCGACGCTGCAAAAGCAATAACTTATTTTAGGGAGGGCGATTGCCCTCCCTTTCCAAAAAGAAAAACCCCCTTTTTTCAGCTGCCAGAGGGTCAAACGAGCTGCTTGCTCTCTTCTTTGCGGAAAAATGTTTTCATCGCATGGAACACATCTGATTTTTGCTTCAAAATATAATAGCGGAACTTTTCATCCTTAATATTGCGATACGCCGACATGAGTGTGGAATGGCGGTTGTACTGGTTGACTTCCCCATACCCAAACATGTTCGACACTTTCATCAGCTCTTGAACAAGCTTCACACAGCGGGCATTGTCCGATGTCAAGTTGTCGCCGTCGGAGAAGTGGAACGGATAAATGTTGTAGCGCGACGGAGAATACTTCGTTTCGATCAGTTCCAGCGCCTTGCGGTAGGCGGATGAGCAAATCGTCCCGCCGCTTTCCCCTTTCGTGAAAAATTCATCCTCGCTGACAACTTTCGCTTCCGTATGATGGGCGATAAAGGCGATGTCGACTGTTTCGTACTTCGTGCGCAAAAAACGCGTCATCCAAAAGAAGAAACTGCGCGCCATGTATTTTTCCCACATGCCCATCGAGCCGCTTGTGTCCATCATGGCCAAGACAACGGCCTTCGATTCCGGCTTGACGACTTCATTCCACGTTTTAAACTTTAAATCTTCGCGGTAAATCGGGTAAAAGCCTGGTTTGCCGCTCATGGCGTTGCGTTTGAAAGCGGCGAGCATCGTCCGCTTTTTATCGATGTTCCCCATCAACCCGGTGCGGCGAATGTCGTTAAATTCGATATGTTGAACGACATTTTGATCCAGTTCTTTCCGCTGCAAGTTCGGCAGCTCCAGTTGGCTGAAGAGCGCTTCTTCGATTTCCATCAACGACACTTCAGCCTCGTAATAATCTTGACCCGGCAAGTCGCCGGCTCCTTGGCCTTTTCCTGGCCCTTGCCCCTCCCCGCTTCCGTCTCTGGCCACGACATCGCCGACTTGGCTGTCTCCGTTTCCTTGGCCGACATGTTTGTTTTTCTCATAGTTGTAGCGAATTTTATATTCATCCAGCGAGCGAATCGGAATCTTAATTACATCGCGTCCGTTGGACATAATGATGCTTTCTTCCGTAATCAAATCCGGCAAATTGTTTTTGATCGCTTCCTTTACCTTTTCTTGATGCCGCTTTTGATCGTCATATCCTTTGCGGTGGAGGGACCAGTCTTCTTTCGATACAACGAAATTCCCTTTCATATTTTCCCCTCCTTTGTTAAAATGGTTCTCACACTTTTCACTTTCCCGCATATACTTATGTTGGCGTCATCAAAACGGACCATCACTATGCCAAGTTGTTTATTTTATCCTATGCAAAAATTCAAAATAATTGACAGATGAATGCCGAAAATAGAAAAGCGAACAACGGACGGACAAGCCCGATTATCGATGCAAAAAAGCATGCCCCGGCGCTCGAGGCATGCCTAGCGGTTCAACAAGCTGCCGACATAGCGGAGCAATTCATTGGCCGACGTGGAGTTGTATCCGTATTCATCGATCAGGCGGGCGACGACTTCATTAATTTTTTTCAGTTGCTGTTCATCGGGCGTTTTCGTCGATGTCGTGATTTTCACAATATCCTTTAAATCAGCAAACAGCTTTTTCTGGATCGCTTCACGCAACCGCTCATGCGAATTGTAGTCAAACTTTTGCCCTTTGCGTGCGTAGGCGGAAATGCGGATTAAAATTTCTTCCCGGAACGCCTTTTTCGCATTTTCCGAAATGCCGATCTGTTCCTCAATCGAGCGCATCAGCTTCTCATCCGGATTCATTTCCTCGCCGGTAAGCGGGTCGCGCAGTTTCGTTTTGTTGCAATACGCCTCGACGTTGTCCAAATAGTTATCCATCAATGTTTTCGCCGACTCTTCATATGAGTACACGAACGCCTTTTGCACTTCTTGCTTGGCGATTTCGTCATACTCTTTGCGCACAAGCGAAATGAAGTTCAAGTACCGATCGCGGTCTTCCTTCGTGATCGACGGATGCTGATCCAACCCTTCTTTCAACGAACGAAGCACATCAAGCGCATTGATCGACGGCACTTCTTTCCGAATGATGCAAGCCGAAATGCGGTTGATGACATAGCGAGGGTCAATGCCGCTCATTCCTTCGTCGGGATGTTCTTTTTTCAACTCTTCAACGTCCACTTCGTTGAACCCTTCGATCATTTCCCCATCGTATAGACGCATTTTTTTCAATAAATCCACATCCGGCCGCTTTGACTCTTTCAGCCGAGTCAAAATCGTGAACATGGCGGCGATCCGCAATGTATGCGGGGCGATATGCACATCGGCAACATCGCTTTCACGAATCATTTTTTCGTAAATGCGTTCTTCTTCGGAGACGCGCAAGTTGTACGGAATCGGCATCACGATAATGCGCGAGTGAAGCGCCTCATTCTTTTTGTTCGCAATGAACGACCGGTATTCCGTTTCATTTGTATGGGCGACGATCAGTTCATCCGCACTGATTAACGCAAATCGTCCCGCTTTGAAATTGCCTTCCTGCGTCAGCGACAGCAAATGCCAGAGAAACTTTTCATCGCATTTCAACATCTCTTGAAACTCCATAATGCCGCGGTTCGCCTTGTTCAGTTCGCCGTCAAACCGATAGGCGCGCGGGTCAGACTCAGAACCGTATTCGGCAATCGTCGAGAAATCGATGCTTCCGGTTAAATCGGCAATATCCTGCGATTTCGGATCAGATGGGCTGAACGTCCCAATGCCGACGCGACGGTTTTCCGAGAAGAAAATGCGTTCCACCAGCACATCTTCAATGCGGCCGCCGTATTCTTTCTCGAGCCGCATCATATTGAGCGGTGACAACTCTCCTTCGATGCGAATGCCGTATTCACGGTAAAAATCATCACGCAAATGGTGAGGAATGAGGTGAAGCGGATCCTCGTGCATCGGGCAGCCTTTAATGGCGTACACCGCGCCGCGGTCCGTTTTGGAATACTCTTCAAGGCCACGCTTTAGAAGCGTCACGAGCGTCGATTTCCCACCGCCGACCGGACCCATCAGCAGCAAAATTCGTTTCCGCACATCCAACCGTTTCGCCGCTGGGTGGAAGTATTCTTCAACAAGCCGTTCGAGCGCTTCTTCGAGTCCGAACAAGTGCTGGCTAAAAAACTTATATCGTTTCCTTCCGTTCACCTCTTCGACCCCGGCATCTTTAATCATATTATAAACGCGCGAATGGGCCGATTGGGCCACCCACGGCTTTTCTTTTAAAATCTTTAAATACTCCGCGAACGTCCCTTCCCATTTCAGCTTTTCTTCTTCTTCCCGGTACCGTGCGATCTTTTGTAAAATATCCATAAAGGACCTCCTCACCCTTGGATGTCTAACAGCAAGATTATTACAATTTATGCGAGGATGTCCCGTATCATTCGCCGCAAAAAAAAATTTTGTCTCTCCGTCCTAACCTGTTCTCATTCACATGCTTGGCCATATTCGCTATAATAAAGGGGAAACGCATACCACTTTCATTGCAAGGGAGGAAAAGCGATGCGCACATTGCTTATGTTAGGGGTTATCATTGCGTTTTTGACGGCCATTTTCACCGCCGGCTACGAGGACAAACCGGGCGTTAAACAATAAGGCACAAAAAAACGACCTCCGCAACGAAGGTCGTTTTTTTGTTTACGAAAGCCCATGAAACCGTTGCTGGCGCAGCGCCTCGTACACTAAAATCGCCGCCGTATTGGATAAGTTCAGCGAACGGACTTTGTCGTTCATCGGAATGCGCAGGCAACGGTCCATATTGGCTTCAAGCAGTTCTTTCGGCAGCCCGGTCGTTTCGCGTCCAAACACAAAGAAACTGTCTTTTTCCGTATCGCTGAAATCAAACGAATCGTAGTATTGGCGGCCGAATTTCGTAATAAAGTAAAATTCGCCGTGCGGAAACCGGGCAAACAGTTCATCGAGCGAATCGTAATACGAAATGTTGACGTACGGCCAATAGTCAAGGCCGGCGCGCTTTAACATTTTATCATCCGTTGAAAACCCAAGCGGACGAATCAAGTGAAGCGCCGTATCCGTAGCCGCGCATGTGCGGGCGATATTCCCGGTATTAGCCGGAATTTCTGGTTGGTACAGTACTACATGGAGCGGCATTTCGTTCACCTCAGCAACATCGTTTATTTGCGGTCAATGATGTGAAAAAATTTATACCGAATGTTTGGCGTATAGGCGCTTGAATCTTCATACGACCAGTAACGCATGCGGCTGTTTGTCGTATGGGCGTTTACAAGCGGCATGCCGTCTTTGTCTTTCGCCACCACGATCGTCGTATGGTCGAAGCGGCCGTCTCCTTGAAAATCATAACAAATGACATCCCCTGCCATCAATTGTTCCGGCTCGGCTACTTCGACCGCCTGCAGGCCGATGCGCGCTCCGCTTAAATACCAGCGCAGCGAATGGGCGACCGCCCAGCTGTAACTCCAACTGTTGTTTTGACACCACCATCCCCGCGCCCGGTTCGGATAGCCGGTCATCGGCGCTCCGCCCGCATACAAACATTGGGAAACAAAATTCGTGCAATCAACGGCAAAGGAAGGAAACGCCGGGTTATGGCGGTTCCACCACATTTCTGCATACCGCACCGCCTGTGCACGATCATATTGGTAAAACAACCGCTCGCCCGTCCACCGTTCACGCTCAACGCGCGGTGCTTCAACGCGATCCCCCATCCGGCTGATCTGCTGGTCATCAACCAACTCACCACCCAAAAAGCGGGCGCGACGTTCCTCAACCTGCTCCTCTATATACAGATCAACCCCATGCTTAATGAGAAATTGATAGTGGGCCATATAAGCAATCGTTGTCTCCCGCTCGACGGCCTGCCTGCCGACAATTCGTCCGCGGATCGTGCACCGGACGATTTCCGCTCCTCGTTTGTCGCACAGTTGCTTCTTGCGTATGATTTCTTCATCTTGTACGCGTGGTTCTGATACAAACGAACGGGCCCGCTCATCGAGCCACTGTTGCAACTGCTTTTTCATGCCGCTCCCCACTTTCTTTTTGTTACTACCTTATGTAGGGAGGCGGAGGTTCTTTCCCTATTCCTTTGTCTCAGACAACAGTTTCAGCCCTTTGTCAATCTCGGCGATTACATCCATGTCCGTCTCGGTTTGTCGTGCCTCTTCCAAATGAGGCTTGGCGGTTGCATCCCCGATTTTCCCAAGCGCCCATGCCGCTGTCCCGCGGATGACCGGGCGGCTATCTTCTTTTAACAACCGGAGTAAACGCGGCACTGCCGTCCGGTCTTTGTAGTGAGCGAGGGCAATAATCGCATTGCGCTGAATCGGTTTTTTCCCGCGCCATGAACCGGCCATCGCACCAAACTTCTCTTGAAACTCACGGTTCGTCATGTCAAGAAGCGGAACCAGCTTCGGTTTGGCCGTCTCCGGATCCGGCTCAAATTCCGGATGCAAATGGAAATCTTTCCCCTTATTTTCTGGACAGACTAATTGGCATGTGTCGCAACCATACAATCGGTTGCCAATTTTCTCGCGGAATTCATCAGCCAAAAACCCTTTCGTTTGCGTTAAGAATGAAATGCATCGTTGTGCATTCAGCTGTCCCCCTTGCACAAGCGCCCCCGTCGGACAGGCGTCAATGCATTTCGTGCACGTCCCGCACCGGTTTTCAACTGGCTCATCTGGAGGAAACGGAATGTTGGTGATCATTTCCCCAAGATACACGTAGGAGCCAAACTCTGGGGTAATGATCGAACAATTTTTCCCGCTCCAGCCGATCCCAGCCCGTTCTGCCACCGCGCGGTCAGCAAGTTCTCCCGTATCCACCATCGATCGCACGCGGGCGGATGGCACCTTTGCCAGCAAAAATTCCTCCAGCTTCTGCAAACGTTCCCGCAGCACAACATGGTAATCCTTTCCCCACGATGCACGGCAAAACAGGCCGCGCCGCTCCGTTTTCGTCCCGCGCGGTGCATCCTTCATTTTCGACGGATAAGCGAGGGCAATGGCAATGATCGATTTTGCTTCTGGAAGAAGCAATGAAGGATTCGTCCGCTTCTCAATATCCGGCTCTTCAAATCCCGACTGATACCCGAGCTCCTGTTGGCGGCGCAGCCGCTCTTTCAACTCGACAAACGGGTCGGCGCTCGCAAACCCGATTTTATCGATGCCAATCGATCGGCTGTACGCAATCACTTCCTCTTTCAACGCCATCATATCCATCGTTTTCCCTCCTTTCAACACATATGGTAAAATAAAACGCGAGGTGATGAACATGCCATATATCGTATCCGAACAATTAAAACAACGCCTTCCTTCAGCCAAATTCGGCATCATCCGCTACCGCCATATCGACATCGGCGACTCGCCGCAAATGCTAAAAGGGCGGCTTGAGCTGTTTCAAGAGTCCATTTACATAGAGCTGCAGGAAAAACCGATTGCCGACATTCCCGAGCTCGCCGAATGGCGCCGGACCTTCAAACAAATCGGCACCGATCCAAGCCGCTACCGTCCGTCCAGCGAGAGCTTATACCGGCGCATCCAGAAAAAAAACTTTCTCCCTTCGATCCACTCCGCGGTCGACGTGAACAATTTCTTTTCTCTTTATTACAAAATTCCGCTCGGCATCTATGATCTTGACCGCATCGAAGGGACAGTGACCATCACAATAGGCACAGAGCAAGACGAATACATCGCCTTAAACGGCCGTTCCGTCAACTTCGCTGACAAACTTGTCAGCAAAGACGAACGCGGCCCGTTTGGCAGCCCGATCGTCGACTCTGAGCGCACGGCGGTAACGAGAGAGACAAAAAACGCCCTGCAAATCGTTTATTTCCTTCCGTCGATGAGCGAAGACGCCGCCCGCCGCCAACTTCAAGCCATTCAAACAATGTTTGTTCAAATTCATGGCGGCGAGGCCGACGCGCAATTGCTGTCATAAACTACGGAAATGCTGTCTGCCATCAGCTTCCCGCCGGGAAGCTTCCTTTATCCAAGCGGTGCGGTCGATGGCTGGCAGCTTGAAAAACAAAACAAAAAACGCAATGCCCCGTTCGCTAACGAAACGAAACACTGCGTTGTCCCCAACCCTTAATATACATTGGCTATTATAACAAAAAAGAGCCTAGACAGCAAGAAAAAAACGCAAAAATCGACAAAAAAAGATTGCAGAAAAAGGCACCAGGTTGTCTGGTGCCACTAACCAGTGACCCGTACGGGATTCGAACCCGTGTTACCGCCGTGAAAGGGCGGTGTCTTAACCACTTGACCAACGGGCCGCTTATGGCGGAGAAGGCGGGATTTGAACCCGCGCGCCGCAAAACTGCGACCTAACGGTTTAGCAAACCGTCCCCTTCAGCCACTTGGGTACTTCTCCATCCAATGGCTCCGCAAGTAGGATTCGAACCTACGACCTACCGGTTAACAGCCGGTTGCTCTACCACTGAGCTATTGCGGAATGATGAGTAAGAAACCTAGCACAATACTTGCCCTGTCCCTTCCTCTGCCAGCAAATTCAAGGAAGCTAGATGCGTCGGGACAACCAGCAAATTCAAGGAAGCTAGATGCGTCGGGACAACTCGAAGCATATTCGACGATGCACCTGCTCGTCGCTGAGCTATTGCGGAATGATGAGTAAGAARCCTAGCACAAWACTTGTCCTGTCCCTTCCTCTACTAGCGAATGCAAGGAAGCAAAATGCATCGAGGCAAGCGGAACCATGCACGCACAAGAACGTTCATTAAGTATTATAACGAATCATCTGACAATATGCAATGGAAAATGGTGGGCCTAAGTGGACTTGAACCACCGACCTCACGCTTATCAGGCGTGCGCTCTGACCAGCTGAGCTATAGGCCCCTTAAAAGCGGGTGATGGGAATCGAACCCACGACATCAGCTTGGAAGGCTGAGGTTTTACCACTAAACTACACCCGCATATCATTTAGTTGAACATCCGCCACGCTGCTTCCATGCCCCTTCCTCTACCAGCTGATTCATAGAAGCCAGATGCGTCGGGGCAACTCGAAGCCAATTCGATGATGCCGATGCTCGTGGCTGCGGTTTTACCACTAAACTACACCCGCATAATATTTGGCTTAACATCCGCCACGCTATTTCCATGCCCCTTCCTCTACCAGCTGGTTCACAGAAGCCGGATGCGTCGGGGCAACTCGAAGCCAATTCGATGATGCTGATGCTCGTGGCTGCGGTTTTACCACTAAACTACACCCGCATATAAAATTTTAAAGAAGAAAAAGGGCGACTAGTGGGAATCGAACCCACGCATGCCAGAGCCACAATCTGGTGCGTTAACCACTTCGCCATAGCCGCCATATTTCTGGTGCCGGCTGCAGGACTTGAACCCGCAACCTACTGATTACAAGTCAGTTGCTCTACCAATTGAGCTAAGCCGGCACATTTAACATGAGTTACTGGCTCAT
>NZ_PIJG01000074.1:0-8819 GCF_002809955.1 Geobacillus sp. Manikaran-105 | reverse complement strand
CAAAACTGAAAAAGGATGTAAGGGATTTTGTCGAAAAATATTTTTTGGACACCCCTGAGAGGCCGAAAAGCCTTGATACATCAACATTTCTAGAGGGAGTTTGATGTCATGGCGATTTACGAGCCGCTGCTTCCCCCTTTTGAAAAGGTGGTCCGCAACATTGAGCAAGTCATCGTCGGAAAACGCGACGTCATCATCCTCAGCTTAACAGCGTTATTGGCCAAAGGCCATGTGCTGCTCGAGGATGTGCCCGGCGTCGGCAAGACGATGTTGGTGCGTGCGCTGGCGAAATCGTTCAACGTGGAGCTGAAGCGCATTCAGTTTACGCCGGATTTGCTGCCGAGCGATGTGACCGGCGTTTCCGTCTATAATCCGAAAACACAGCAGTTTGAGTACAAGCCCGGGCCGATTGTCGCCCATATCGTGCTCGCGGATGAGATCAACCGGACGTCGCCGAAGACGCAATCGGCGCTCCTGGAAGCGATGGAAGAAGGAAGCGTGACCGTTGACGGCGTCACCCGGGCGCTGCCGCAGCCGTTTTTGGTGATGGCGACGCAAAATCCGATTGAATATGAAGGAACGTACCCGCTCCCCGAGGCCCAGCTTGACCGGTTTTTGGTGAAGCTGCACATGGGCTATCCGTCTCCCGACGAAGAAATCGAAATGTTAAACCGGCTGGAAAAAGCGGCGCCGCTTTCGGAGATCGGCCCGGTGATGTCGCTTGATGAACTGCTGGCCCTGCAACGAAAGGTTTCGGACGTGCATGTGAGCGACACGGTGAAGCGGTATATCGTCGACCTTATCCAACAAAGCCGCACGCATGAAGCGGTCTATTTGGGGGTCAGCCCGCGCGGGTCAGTCGCCTTGATGAAGGCGGCGCAGGCGTACGCGTTCATCCATGGCCGCGATTTTGTCATCCCCGATGATGTGCAGCACCTTGCTCCCTACGTGCTGGCTCATCGCCTGCTTATTCGCCCGGAAGCGAAATGGGACAAGCTTGATGCTGAAATGGTCGTCAGTCAGCTTGTTGCCCGCACGCCGGTGCCG
This sequence comes from Geobacillus sp. Manikaran-105, assembly GCF_002809955.1. Classification (NCBI taxonomy): domain Bacteria; kingdom Bacillati; phylum Bacillota; class Bacilli; order Caryophanales; family Anoxybacillaceae; genus Geobacillus; species Geobacillus sp. Manikaran-105. The sequence goes on along the minus strand of NZ_PIJG01000074.1, from coordinate 7,772 downwards.
GTGCAGGGGCGGAGGTAACGATGGAGAAAACACGGAACAGGCTCTGTTCGCCTGCTCTCGCCCGGCTGTTGCTCTTGACGGCGGTTTTGTTTTCGTACGCTATGTTCCAAGGCGGGTTTGTCAGCTGGTTTTTGTTTTATAGTTTTTTGCCGTTTGGACTGCATGCGTTTGCCGTCGCCTTGTATCCGATCAGACGCGTTGCGGTGAGCCGGACGGTGCCGGCGAAGCGCTATCATGCAGGAGAACCGATTCCGGTGACGGTCCGCATGGAGCTGCCTTGGGCGATTCCGCCCGCTGCCCTCACCGTTTCGGGCCAGGAGCCGCGGCATGGAGGGGCGATGGCCGCGTGGCCGTTTCGACGCCGCCTTTCTTGTGCGTGGTCACTCTCGTTGCCGCGCGGTCGCCATCAGTTGGACATCGTGCGCCTCGAGGCTTCTGACGCCCTCGGCTTTGTGAACAAAGCAGAATCGTTTTCGGCGCCGTGCACGATCATCGTGTATCCCCGCTATTGGCCTTGGCCGGCAGAAATGGTGCGTGAATGGTTCGCCTATGGAAAAGCGGCCCGCCCGCTTGCTTACCGCCGCGATCTGGCGGTGGCGGCCGGCGCCCGCGAGTACGCGCCCGGTGACAAAATGTCGTGGGTGCATTGGAAGGCGTCAGCGCGAAGGCAAGCGTTGATGACAAAAGAGTTCGATGAGCCGCGCAATGACGATTGGATCGTCGTGCTCGACGGCGCCGCATCGCCATGGTTTGAGGAGCTTGTCACGCTGGCGGCGTCCATCGCGAAAGCGTTGATCGATGAAGGAGTCCCAGTCGGCCTGCTCGTGACTGGAAAAGCCCGTTCTTATTTAGCGCCGCGGCGAAGCGAGGAGCAGTGGCCGTCGCTCCTTCTCCGTCTGGCGGAAGCGGAGGCGAACGGATCAGCGCCGCTTGCGTCTCAATTGGCGGAGGAGGGGAACTGGAGAACAGCGGCCGGTTGCGTGGTCGTGACGTCGAGGTTATCCGCCGAGTTGGCTGCGCAGCTGCGAGCGATGGCGTCAAAACGCTGCATAGTGTTGTATGTGGTCAACCGTGAATGGGGAGAGGACGAGCGGAGGTGGGCGGACGGACTCCGCCATGCGGGGGTGCACGTATCCCACATGCCCCCTCAATCATGGCAAACTGTCCGGCAAGGAGGAGAAGACGGATGAGGCGGTTAGGGACAAGGATGTTGTCTGCTATGCTGCCCAACGTCCTAGCGGCTTGGCTGCTCACGGAATGGCTTTGGCCGTTGGAAGACGTGACGGATACAGCGCATATTAGAGTGTTTGCGGCCTTTGTCGCCCTTTGCTTCGGGATGTATTGGCTCCGCCTTCCGATCTGGCTGTCCGCTTTGGGGAAAGCGGGATATATATGGTGGTCGCTCGCTTGGCTGTTTTCGTTCCATTCGGCCGCCTCGCTGCCGTATGCCTTATGGCGGGATGGCGCGGCTTGGCTGCAGGGGGGACGCTTGTCCATGCCGAGCGATGCCGTGCGCACCTTTGCCTTTTTTCTGCTGCTATGGGCCATCTCGTTTCTGTTTCATTGGCTGATTGTCCAGAAAAAACGGTGGTTTGTCCCATACGCATTGACAGTTGGGTATATCGCTGTGCTTGATACGTTTTTTCCGTATAGCGGGAACGACGCGATCGTTCGCCTTGTGGCGCTTGGCTTTTTCGCCTTCGTTTGGCTGCATGGCGAGCGGCTGCAGGCAAAAGCGCCGTCTTTTCGCATCGGAACGTGGCGGGCGGCCGCTCTATTCATTCCGGCTGCTGCTTTGGCGGCTGGGTATGCGGGACCAAAGCTGCCGCCCCAATGGCCGGATCCGGTTGCGTTTATCCGCAGCGATCATGCCCAGCCGGAAGAAACGAACGACAACTCGCCTTCTCCTGGCGTGGCAAAAGTGGGATACGGACAGAATGATTCCCGCCTCGGCGGGCCGTTTATCGCGGATGATACCGTCGTCTTTACGGCGAAAGATCGAGGGCTTCATTACTGGCGGATTGAGACGAAAGATATTTACACCGGCAAGGGATGGGAAGTGTTTCCGAGCGAGCAAGTCCGCTCGTTTGCCAACGGCGAAGAGCTCAAGTATGAATGGTGGAGCGATCAAGTTGAGACAGTGGAGCAAAAGGCGGAGATCGAGCGGCGCGATCAAGGGTTTCATCTCGTTTATCCGCTTGGGTTGCGGCGGGTGGAAGCAGCCGAACCGGTCGTGTACCGCATGGATGTGGCGACAGAGAAAATTTATACGACCGATGACAGGGCGAATGCGTTCCCTGTTGGCAAGTATTCATTGACCTATTGGGAGCCGGATTTTCCGATTGCGGCGTTGCGCGCCGCGCCCCCAGTTCGAGACCCTCTTCTGTTGAAACGATATACGCAGTTGCCAAAGACGCTTCCGCAAAGGGTGCGCGACTTGGCGAAGCAAATCGCCGCCGGAGAACAGACGGCTTACGACAAAGTGAGAGCCATTGAGCAGTATTTTCAACTTGGGCAATATACGTACGAAACAAAGGATGTCGCCGTTCCAAAAGAGAACGAAGATTACGTCGATCAATTTTTATTTGAAACAAAACGGGGGTATTGCGACAATTTTTCGACTTCTATGGTCGTGCTCGTGCGTTCGCTCGGCATTCCGGCGCGCTGGGTGAAAGGCTATACGTCCGGAAGGCTGGTCAGCGAGCAAGACGGGGAAAATCTTTACGAAATCCGCAACCATGACGCTCATGCGTGGGTTGAGGTGTATTTTGAAGGCGTCGGCTGGGTGCCGTTTGAGCCAACGCGGGGGTTTGTCAACCCGTATGCGTTTTCACTTTCTCAACAGAATGAGGAGCAACAAGCGCAGCCCTCGCAGCCGGAACCACAGGAACAGCCGCGCGTGCCGCTCGAACAATTGATCAAACGATCATCGCCAGAGCAAGACCGCCATTGGTGGGAGAAGCTGGCCGACAGTTGGTCATGGCAAATGGTGCTGGGCGTGTTCGCGATGCTAGCGGCATTGGGCGGAACGATTTACACGACAAGACGAAAATGGTGGCCGCGCCTTACGCTCCTTCGATTCCGCCGCCAAGTTGACGGCCCGGAATGGCTTGTCCCCGCTTACTTGGCATTGTTGCGTCAGCTGCATGACTACGGGCTGAAACGAAAAGAAGAGGAAACGTTGCGTCAGTATGCCATCCAAGTGGATCGTTTATTCGAAACCGATGAAATGGAACGTTTGACCAAATCGTATGAACAAGCGATCTACGGCGCAAACAGCAGCCGGATCGATTTCCGTGAGGCGCGTCAATTGTGGGAAAATTTAATAAAAAGGACGATCTCTTGACCGCCTGCCGGCAAGTTGATAGAATGAATTCAAATTTGCATACGGATAGACGAAAGCCCTTCATATATGCGTGGGAATATGGCTCACGTGTCTCTACCGGGCCGCCGTAAACGGCCTGACTATGAAGGCAGAAGACGCTGCTATTCTGCCTTCATCCACGTTTTGGGCAACGGCAGCGTTATTTTTTTGACGGGGTGGAGAACATGAATCAAGAAATGATCGTCGTATTGGACTTCGGAAGCCAATATAACCAACTGATCACCCGCCGCATCCGTGAATTTGGCGTGTACAGCGAACTGCATCCGCATACGATTCGCGCCGACGAGATTCGCGCGTTGAACGCCAAGGGGATCATTTTTTCCGGCGGTCCGAACAGCGTATATGATGAGCAGGCGTTTCGGTGCGACCCGGCGATTTTTGAGCTCGGGCTGCCGATTTTAGGGATTTGCTACGGGATGCAGCTGATGGCGCACCACTTAGGCGGCAAAGTGGAAAAGGCGTCGCACCGCGAGTACGGGAAGGCGCTCATTCAAGTGAAAAACGACTCCCTGTTGTTCCACGGTTTGCCGGACGAGCAAGTCGTCTGGATGAGCCATGGCGATTTGGTGACCGCTCCGCCTGACGGCTTTGTCGTAGATGCCACAAGCCCTTCCTGCCCGATCGCAGCGATGAGCGATGAACGGCGGAAGTGGTATGGAGTGCAGTTTCATCCCGAAGTGCGCCACTCGGTCTACGGCAACGATTTGTTGAAGAAGTTTGTTTTCGATGTATGCGGCTGCCGGGGCGACTGGACGATGGAAAACTTCATCGATGAGCAGGTGCGTCGCATCCGCGAACAAGTGGGCGAAAAAAGAGTGTTGTGCGCGTTGAGCGGCGGGGTTGACTCGTCGGTTGCGGCTGTATTGGTGCACCGCGCCATCGGCGATCAGCTCACCTGCATTTTTGTTGACCACGGCCTTCTTCGCAAAGGCGAAGCGGAAAGCGTCATGAAGACGTTCCGTGAGCAATTCCAGATGAATGTCATCAAAGTCGATGCGAAAGACCGCTTTTTGGCGAAACTAAAAGGGGTCACAGATCCGGAACAAAAGCGGAAAATCATCGGCAACGAGTTTATTTACGTCTTTGACGATGAGGCGGCGAAGCTTGAAGGCATTGAATTTTTAGTGCAAGGGACGCTCTATACCGACATTATCGAAAGCGGCACGGCGACGGCGCAAACGATCAAATCGCACCATAACGTCGGCGGTTTGCCGGAAGATATGAAATTCGAACTGATCGAACCGCTCAATACGCTGTTTAAAGACGAAGTGCGCGCTCTTGGCACACAATTAGGCATTCCGGACGAAATCGTTTGGCGCCAGCCGTTCCCGGGTCCGGGGCTTGGCATTCGCGTCCTTGGCGAGGTGACGGAAGAAAAATTGGAAATCGTCCGCGAATCGGATGCGATTTTGCGCGAAGAAGTGAAAAAAGCGGGGTTGGACCGCGACATTTGGCAATATTTCACTGTTCTTCCCGACATCCGCAGCGTCGGGGTGATGGGTGATGCCCGCACGTACGATTATACGGTCGCCATCCGCGCCGTAACCTCGATCGACGGGATGACCGCCGATTGGGCCCGCATTCCGTGGGATGTGCTGGAACGCATTTCAACGCGCATCGTCAACGAAGTGCCGCACGTCAACCGCGTCGTCTACGACATTACAAGCAAGCCTCCGGCGACGATTGAGTGGGAATAAAAACGAACAAAAGACGAGCATTCCCAAAGAAATGTTCGTCTTTTTTCTTGACAAGCGACCGACAGGCTGATACAATAGCCGTGGAATCATGAATATTGTCGAATTCCGTCGTATAATCCCGGGAATATGGCTCGGGAGTTTCTACCAAGCTACCGTAAATAGCTTGACTACGAGGGATGTGAAATAGAGAGCCGATGTCCTCTCTCTGTTCGTCATTCCTTCTTAGTCAACGCTTCTGGTAGCTGCAGAAGCGTTTTTATTCTTTATAGGGGGGACAGACGTGAGAAAGTATTTTCAGTTTGATGAGCTCGGCACGAATTATCGGACGGAGATCATCGCCGGGCTGACGACGTTTTTGTCGATGGCGTACATTTTGTTCGTCAACCCATTTACCTTGTCGTTAGGGGCGGTGAAAGATTTTCCTGACGAACTGCGCATTGACCAAGGAGCCGTCTTTGTCGCCACGGCTTTGGCGGCGGCATACGGGTCGATTTTAATGGGAGTGCTGGCCCGCTACCCGATCGCCTTGGCGCCGGGGATGGGGCTGAACGCTTTCTTCGCCTTCACGGTCGTCTTGCATATGGGCATTCCGTGGCAAACGGCCTTGGCGGGAGTGTTTGTTTCCGGCATCATTTTTACGATTTTATCGCTCACCGGCATTCGAGAAAAAATCATCGATGCCATTCCCGTTGAACTGAAATATGCCGTCAGCGCCGGAATTGGGCTGTTCATCACGTTCATCGGCCTGCAAAACGCCGGCATTATTGTGAATAACGACGCCACCCTGGTCGGATTGAGCGATTTGAAGGATGGCAATACGCTGCTCGCCATTTTCGGATTGTTCATCACCGTTGTTTTAATGGTGAAAAAGGTAAACGGCGGCGTCTTTTACGGCATGGTCATTACGGCTGTCGTTGGCATGATTTTCGGACTGATTGAAGTGCCGAAACAAATTGTCGGCGCGATCCCGGACATTTCGCCGACGTTCGGCGTCGCGATTGAACACTTGCCAGATATTCTTTCGCTGAAAATGCTTGGCGTCGTCTTGACATTCTTTATTGTCGACTTTTTCGATGCGACCGGCACCCTTTTGGCAGTGGCCAACCAAGCCGGGCTGTTGAAAAACAACAAACTGCCGCGCGCTGGCAAAGCGTTGCTTGTTGACGCGACAGCGGTGATGGTTGGGGCGGTGTTTGGCACATCGACGACGACATCGTATATCGAATCGTCGGCCGGCGTCGCTGCTGGAGGACGCTCCGGGTTTTCCGCGGTCGTGACGGGGATTTTGTTCTTGCTGGCGCTGTTCTTCTCCCCGCTCCTGAGCGTCATTACCGCACCGGTCACCGCACCAGCGCTCATCATCGTCGGGGTGTTGATGGCTTCGTCGATCGGCGAAATTGACTGGAAAAAGTTCGAAGTCGCCGTGCCGGCGTTCTTCACCTTGATCACGATGCCGCTCTCCTATAGCATTGCCACCGGCATCGCTGTCGGCTTCATCTTTTACCCGATCACGATGCTGTTGAAAGGCCGCGGCAAAGACGTTCATCCGTTGTTGTATGTCCTGTTTGTCGTCTTTATCTGCTACTTCGTCTTTTTGCGGGAATAGAAGAGGAATAAAGGGCTGTTCCTAAGGCGGATTGGCTGCCGTGGGAACAGTCTTTTTTTGACAAGAGCGTAGCGGGGACGACAGAGTGTGGAAGGTGATGTGCTATAATGGAAGAAATGATGAAAGGGGAATGAACGATGTTTATCCATCGCTTAGAGGAACATTCATGGCTAAAGTTGCTCACAATGGAAGATGCGGAATCGCTTTTTGCGTTAATTGATTCATGCCGCCCACATTTGCGTCAATGGCTCCCATGGGTGGATTCAACCCAAACAGTAGCGGATTCGAAAACGTTTATCTTTCAAGGGTTGCAGAAGTTTGCCGCTGGAAACGGCTTTGAGGCCGGGATTTGGCACCTCGGCCAATTGGCTGGTGTGATCGGAATTCATTATATGGATCGAGCGAATCGAAAAACGAGCATTGGCTATTGGCTTGGCGAATCGTTTCAAGGAATGGGGCTGATGACGAAAGCATGCAAGGCGTGCATCGACTATTTGTTTACAGAGCAAGGGATGAATCGCGTTGAAATCCGCTGTGCAACAGAAAATCACCGGAGCAGAGCGATTCCAGAACGGCTGGGATTTACAAATGAAGGAACGATTCGAGACGCGGAGTGGCTTTACGATCGTTTTGTCGACCATGTTGTGTACGGGATGCTAGCGAGAGAATGGAAGAAATGTGAATAAGGGGGGTGGGGGATGCGGAAAAATGGCTCTTCCCCCATAAGGGATTGCATGTCTGATTCCATTGTGAACAATGCCATCATGGTAGTGGTAGTGCCGAAAAGCCATGCACATCTTTAAGGGATCTTGACCGACTCCCTTTGCAATAAACATTTGACATATCAAAATGGAGATGCTATATTAATAAAGCCGCTTCGATGCGGCAAAAAAAAACAAAAAAGAGTGTTGACAAAAAAACGAAAAGATGATACATTATAATAGTCGCTTTTGAGGAAGCGATTCTTCTGGCGATGAAGAGATTGATCGTTCCTTGAAAACTGAACGAAACGAAGCGCGACGAAAAGCGGAGGTCCGCGGGTCGCCGCGATGGGCAAATGTTCTTCGCCTGCAAGGGTGCTTGC
>NZ_PIJG01000073.1:0-9647 GCF_002809955.1 Geobacillus sp. Manikaran-105 | reverse complement strand
CGATCGAGTTCTTTCCGCTACCTAGGGCATTTTCTATGACCGAAATGCCCTATTTGTGCTGGGCTTTTTTATACACTAGCACTGGGGTGAATAGTTACCGGACAACCACTGCCTGCCGGAAAGAATATACGATGCCCTGGTATAATCGTAATAAGTATAAAAACATTTCAACCACTTACATGATATATAGTCAAAAACCGGTCATTCATCTCCTCATGAAAATGAGGAGGATTCTGACCGGTTTCTCCTAAAGCGGACACCGTTAAGAAGGGAAATAGAGCTCTACAGCCCGATGCTGGCCATAAAACCGATAACGCCTCGGGAAATCGTGTACGATCTCATAGCTTGGGTAGTCATCCAACCGAATGGACCAGCGAATGCGCCCATCTTTGATGAAAGATAGCAGACCGTCTGATCGTTCGATGCCATCAAAGAAAAACCCGTCACGCGCCACCAGCTCGTCTTCTTCATAGAAGTTGACGACAACTTGGCGATGGCGGTATTCCGTCAGCAAAGAAAGCAAGTCACCCACGTTTTCTCTCTCCCTTACACGTGATTAGATCGGCCAAAATAGATGAAGGAGAAACAAACCGGCAAACAGCAAGGCAGAGACAAGATGAAACGTTCTTCTCCACCCTGACGCTTTTTGCCGCCGAAGGACACCTGCAAACAAGGTGATGGCCAACATCGCGAGGCTTGCATAACCGGTCACCAGTTTCCCATGGCCAAAACCGATCACCGCTCCGAGTTTCCATGCCATCACCACTCCGTGAAAGACAATCAAGCTCGTTCCGACAACCGCGAGCGGGATGTGGGCTTTCATCATGCTTCTTGCTATCCGCGCTAACGTGACTTTGACCTTCCGGATTTTTGTTTTGCGGATGACAAGGAAGATAAAATACATATTGACATTGACCAAAAACAGCAGCACCGCCACTTGTGCCAGCCATTTTCCTGCCAGCACCGCAGCTGAGTTGTTCGGGCGAAACAGCCAGATATAAACCGCCGTGCCGATCACCAACAGCGCATTAATGATCATCCAAACATAGTGGGCCATACATCCTCCATGGTTGTTCCGTTTACCACCCATTTTACCCCAAAAAACCATCCCGTCGGAGTGAGGATCATCACACCACAAACGCAGGGGCACTTCCAATACCTAGGTGCTTCCCCTCATTGACGGAAAGCCGTAGGCCGACTTTTTCACTCAACCAAAGCCAATCGGTTCATCCCATGTCGAAGAGAGCGACGCTCTGCCTGAGATGAACCGATGGCTACTTTGTCACCAGGGCTCGATTGTCCATAACCGTTTGTCTCTAAATGGTGCCGCGGCATCTAAACTCGACGGCGGGCATCGTCTTTCGCTTGTTATAACACTAGATATACCCCGATTCCCGCCGCTAGCACAAGGGCCAACCCGGCATAAATCAACACTAGGCGGGTGAGATTGCCTTCGGTTGCTGATGTGTACTGTTCGTCCCCCCGCCCCGACAGCGCGAGCGTGCCGATGAGGCCTGCAAGCATCACGACAGCCGCGGCAATCATTGAGATCGTCAACGTTCTTCCCCCTCTTTCGTTTGCCTGTCGGAAAAATGATCCGCCCATGCGATTCACGCTCCGTTTGCATCTTTCTTCCCTTCTTTTCTTTCGTTGTTTCCTATTTTAGCAGATCATTTGTTCGTTGGGAACAACTCAGGTCGCTTTCAAGGCGGCAAAAGCGATTTGTTTGCGGGGCGGAAACCGTTCCGCCGCTTCGCTTTCGCCTGTTGCAGGCTCGCTCTTCCATGTACTCCAGCCCATATACAGCCAAAAAAGAATGCCAGCCCCCATCACGGCTGTTCTCAGCCAAGCGGAACCAAGCCAAACGAGCGAGACGCCCAAAACGGCGAGGAAAATCAACAACGTATCACACAACGACGCCGTCAGCACCGCCGGCAAGGCATGCCGCCAACGCCGCTGGACTGCTCCTTGGGTCAAAATGAACACGTTTTGCATCCCCAATGGCAAAATGAGTCCAAACGCAAGGATAAGCCCGTGAAGAAAGGCCTTCATCATGTTTGGTCCCCCTTTTCCCCTTGCAGCCAGCGATAGATCGAAGCGGCATCTTCTTCATCCACATCCACGACACGGGAGCGGGTGCCGACCGGCATGACGGAAGCCGAGATCGTCACCAACTGTTTTTTTCTTTGCCACCATGTCGTTGCGATTTCCAACGATTGGACGTGACGCTTTAACAAATGCGCGGTCGTTCGCCGAAACCAGCCGTTGCGGAGCGACAGCTGCTTCGAGGAAAGCGCCCAGCCGGCCGCTTGATAGCGCCGCGCCCCGATCCACAGAGCAAGTGGCAACACAAACAAAAGCCCTGCTCCCCATGGACGCTCCATATACGCGGCAACTCCAACCGGAATTGTCAACCAATAAAGCGGGCGAAGCATATATCGACTTTTTGCACGCTGAGGAAGCGGACAAAATGGCACATCGAGGCGATACTCGGGCAAACAAGCCTGAACAATGGGGACGATGCGATGCTTTTTGACCAGCGGGCAAAGAACGACTTCCCCTGACGGTCCGCCATCGAGCGCTCCGCCGGCATGAATAATGGATACAGAGGCGTATCCGAAAAAACGGCGCAGCCAATTCTCATGAATAACGACGCCTTGGACGCGGTCAACAGGGACGGACACCGCTTTTCGTTCCAACCATCCGCGAGCAATCACAATCGTGTCTTCTTGTTTCCGCACGACAAACGAAGCGTACCGGATCATATTTTGCACGATGGCCACTCCATAGGCGGCCAAGAGAATCGACAAGATCAATAGAGCAATATACCATCGTCCATGTCCGTTCCATGTCGACTGAATATCACGGACAAGCGCCTCATACGGAATGAAGTCGCTAAATTGCGACAAAAACGCACATAAAGCGGCGACCACGCCAAGCGCCCCACCGCTTGTCAACGAAGCGGCCCATACTTCTTTCATCGATAAGGTAAACAGAGCAGGATGTGGGCGGTTCGCGAGTGGCTCCGGATGGGAAGCGTTTTCCGCCTTGTGTTTCGCCTGTTCCACGCATCGTTGCAGGCGGCGGGCTTCTTCCCTTGATATGGCCCGAAGCGTCACTTCTGCTTCACCGAGGGCATCGCCCGCCGTCTCAATATGCACTTGGACGACCCCCGCCATCCGCTGCCAGATTCCCTCTGTCACCGAAATCCCATGAATGCGCTCCAACGGAATGGAACGTTTTTTGCGAACAAACACCCCTTCTTCAACGACCAAGCAAGTGTCATCCCACTCATATGTAAAACGAAGCCAAGAAAGAACGCCCATGACCAGCGTGTAAATGAGGGCGGCCAACGGCACAAGAATATCGGTCCATGAAAACCCATGGCGACTGCCGGCTGCCATGATGACTAGAAGAGGAACGACCATATTTTTTAATTCTTTTCCTAGCCCGGCCATAATGGCAATCGGATGGAGGCGGCGTCTTGCTTTACGCGTCATTGTCATCCGCCACCTTCGCCCACTCCGTAATCAAGCAGCAAAGCCGTTCTGCTTCTTCCATCGGAAGAGCGGGAATTTCATGAGCGGCCGCCGCCGTGAACACCGCGATGGAAGCCAATCCATACCGCTTAAGGAGCGGGCCTTGCCGCACATCGACATACTGAACGCGGGTCATCGGAATGAGCGTTCGCTTCGTGGACCAGACCCCGCGCTGAATGTCGATTTCTTCTTCGCGAATAGCGTAACGCCAACGGCGCTGGCGAAGCACAGGCACCCATCCCACCCATAGAACCACTTCAATCAACCAGATGCCGGCTAACATCCCCAAACACCATTTCGGGACATGAAAGCGCGCCAGCACCCACGCCATTCCGCCAATGACGGCGCCAGAAACCAATGTCCCCAACGCTCCGGTCCAACGCCACACGGTGATGGCTTTTTCCGAAATCGGTTTACCGCTGTTGCGAAGCATCCTACCAATCTCCTTTTGGCGAGTTCAAAATCTGTTTCCAGTATAACAAAACATTTCCACATTAACGACATGTTTTTTGCGAAACATTGACAGAAAAACAAAATGATTATATTCTAAAACTATCTTTTTTGCTTAATTGCATAAAAGCATAAAAGCAAAAAAGCACATCATGAAATGAACTTCGTGTGAGAAAGGTTGTTGCTGTATGGAACATTCCCGCCCCTCATTGCAAAAAGGGCTGCTGCCCCGCCACGTTCAGCTGATCGCGTTAGGAGGGATGATCGGCACCGGCATTTTTAAAGGAAGCGCCGAGGCCATTCATATCGCCGGACCAAGCGTCGTGCTCACGTACTTGATCGGCGGCGTGCTGTTGTTTTGGATTATGGCTGCACTGGCCGAGATGGCGATCGCGTATCCGGGTTCGAACGTTCAACATTTGATCCGCCGGGCGTTTGGCTTTCGCCTGTCATGGATCGTCGGCTGGCTGTATTGGATCAATTGGACGTTGGTCACTGTTGTCGAACTGCTGGCTGCCGGCAGCTTTCTGAACTATTGGGTTCCGTCTGCGCCGTTATGGCTGCTTGCCCTCCTGTGCGCGTGTCTGATCATGGGGTTGAATCTTTTCCCTGTGAAGTATTACGGGGAAGCGGAATTTTGGCTGGCTGGCCTGAAAGTGGCGGCGCTAGTGGTGTTTATCGTGCTCGGGGCGTGCGTATGGGCTGGCGTGATCCCAAGCGGCATAAGCGGCTCGTTTCCGTCTGCCGGCGACGGCGGATGGTTTCCGCACGGGTTTGCCGGAACGCTCAGCGCCTTGCTTATCGTGATGTTTTCCTATGGCGGAGCGGAGCTGATCGGGGTGGCGGTGACGGAGATGAAAGACGCCGAGCAGGTGCTGCCGCGCGTCATTCGCACCACAATCTGGCGGGTTGTCGGCTTTTATCTTTTGCCAATGGCCATCATTTGCGGCATTATGCCATGGAACACCGTTTCGGAAACGAACAGCCCCTTTGTCCAAGTGTTGGAAGCGATCGGGTTGCCCGGCGCGGCCCATGTCATGAACGCGGTGTTGCTCATTGCCGTCTTATCGGCGGCCAATACAGGCGTCTATGCGACTTCTCGGTTGCTGTACACCATGGCTGAACAAGGAGAAGCAAGCCGCCGCTTGCAGCGGACGACGAAACACGGGGTTCCGCTGTACGGGATGGGCATGGTCGCCATCTGCATCGCCGCTGGCGTGATCGGCGCCTACTTGGCGCCCGGGCGGATCATCGGGGAATTGATGACGATTCCTGGGTTTACCGTGCTCATCGTTTGGATGATGATCGGCGCCGCTCAGCTGAAGCTGCGGCCGCACTACAAAACGAAGCCGTTTTTCCGAACGAAAGGGTTTCCGTACACAACGATGGCGGCGGTCGGGGCGCTCGGGGCGATTTGGCTTGGCTTTTTGCTTCAAAGAGAGCATCGAATCGGTTCGCTTCTCTGCGTGGCCGTCTTGGTTCTCTTATTCATCTATTCCACTGTCAAAGAAAAGCAGCATCAAGCAACAAAAGCGCCCGGGCGAACGGCGTAACCAAACCGCCTCTTTTCGCTCGGGCGACAGCTAGAGACGGGCGTCCTTTCATCATAGACGGCGCCCGTCTTCCTTTTTTCGTGTCCAACCGTTCCCACGATATTCGTCCCATGCCCGCCAGGCCATGGTCGCCATGCCGAGCGCGAGAATCAGCGCCTGTCCGTCCATCCGGTGTTCCGTCCATAAGTGATGCCCTGCCGCTCCGATGCCGTAAAGCACCCAAACCACTGAAAACCACATAACTCCCAACCAAAATCTCCGCATCGTTTCTCCCTTTCTTTCTCCCGTTTTCCCGATCGCTCCGTAAGACTCAGGCGAAGCCGCCTATATTGTCTATTTTTTGAAAAAATAGGGGATTTTCGTATAATTATACCACAATTTTCACAAATGAGCCGAAAAAAACAAGCCATTCCCCTATGCTCCAAGGGAAATGGCTGCGCGTTTTGCGGAAACACCGATGATGATTCGTTAGTTGGCCGGCGACAGCTCGTCTTCGGTCACCCATTTGTGGTTGGTCACTTTTTGACCAGTTTCCGTATCGATGTAATCGACCATATACACCGTCGTTTGTTTCGCCGAATCAATGACTGCTTTGGCCCCTTTCATCCCTTCCATGTGATCGGCATTCAAGACGACTTCATCGCCCGGCTGGAACGGTTTGTCTCCGGCGTTTTCGATTTCTTCGTGAATGACCCATTTATGGTTTTTCACTGGGTCCCCGCCTGTAGTTGGGGTGTATGTGACCGTATAGACGATCGTGTCAAAGGCACCGGTGACAGTCGCCTTGGCTCCATCCATTCCCGGCATATGGTCGGCATGGATGATGACTTGGCTTCCAACCGGATACTTTGGTTGTTTCGCCTCCTTCAATCCGGCCGGCACCTCTTTGGAGCCCGAGTGATTCATTCCTTCATGCCCGGTGTGAGAAGCTGTATGTTCCTTTGGCGCTTTGTTGTCGTTGGCACCGGTGCAGGCCGATAACAAGAGCGCTGCCATAACTGAAGTTGTTCCCAATAACATTTTCCAGTTTTTCATCGTTTTCACCCTCCTTGCCTTGTTAGCATACCGGACATTTGTGCAGATTTTGTGGAGATGGCCTTGGATTTGCCGCTAAAGGCCGTATGGCGCCTAGGCTGACTGTCCTTTTGGGCGGGGGCTGTTTCACCCCGCTGCTTTTTGCCCTATCTTTCGCCAGACGAACCACAAAAGAACGATCGATGCAACAGCGAGCATCAGTTTGCCCTCCCAGGCGGCCTCGAGGAATTGATGGACGGCATACGCTTCCATCCATAAAGCCGGGAGCTTGCCGAGCGAGCTAGCCGTTGCAAACACAGAAAGAGACGTGCGGCCGATGGCAGCAACGAACGTCACCGCCCCGGATGGCACAAACGGCAACAGTCGAAGCGCGAAAATAAGCCCAAACGCCTCCTTGCCACTTGCATGAAGCAACGGCTTCACCTTGGGATGGGAAAGCCATGTCGTCTCGCTCCATCGGCGAAGTCCTTTTCGATACAAGACAAACGAGACGACCGCTCCGATCGCCTCGCCGGCAAACGACACCCAAAAGCCGGGCCAAAATCCGAAAACGGTCAAATTGGCGGCAGTTAAAAAGGCGCTTGGGACGACTCCGAGCACGCTGATCACCACATTGCAGGCTAGACTCAAGAAGTACGCCGCTCCGCCGTATGCTTGAAGGAACTCAATCATCCGTTCTTCCATTTGACCCAAACGCCTCTCTTTCCGAAAATGGTTATGACTTGCGCCCTTCCCATTTGTAGCCGACGCCCCAGACCGTCTGCAAATATTCGTCCACTGGGAACCCCGCTTTCCGCAATTTTTCGCGGATGTTTTTCATGTGGGAGTCAACGGTCCTCTCTTCCGTATCAGCGAGATAGCCCCATAGCGATGCGATGATTTGCCCGCGGCTGAACACCTGATTCGGGTGCTTTAACAGCAGCCCCAAAATGGCAAATTCTTTCGGCGTCAACGCAATCGGCTTATCTTCGTAGCGGACCGTATGTTCCTCTTCGTCCCATACAAGCCCGGCCGCGCGAATGGCGGAACGACCGCCAGCTGTACGGCGCAGCACCGCTTCAATGCGAGCAAGCAGTTCCGCCTCGTCAAACGGTTTCGTCACATAATCGTCCGCTCCGATTTTCAATCCTTGGACAATATCCGCCGTCTCATCGCGAGCGGTGACCATCATGATCGGCACATTCGAAAACGATCGAATGCGGCGGCACGTTTCCCATCCGTCGAGTTCTGGCATCATGACATCAAGCAGCACCAAATCGGCATGATGGCGCCGCAAATAGTCAATGGCTTCCGCCCCCGAACGCCGTTTCACGCAGCGGTAGCCGTTCGGCGCTAAATACAATTCCAATAAATCAAGCATCCGCTCTTCATCATCAACCAACAGCAAGGTATACATCGTTATCCCTCCGGCAGCGTAATGAGGATGGTCGTTCCTTTTCCTTGTTCGCTTCTAGCGGCGATCGTTCCCCCGTGCGCCTCGACGATTTCTTTGGCAATCGCCAAACCGAGTCCGGTCCCGCCGCTTGTCCGCGACCGCGATTTGTCAACCCGGTAAAACCGCTCGAAAATCCGGGGCACATCTTCCGGCGGAATGCCGGTTCCTTCATCGGACACGGCAATGACGATTCCTTGCTTTTGAAGGTGAACGGCGACGGCCACCGTCGTGCCGGAAAACGCGTACTTTCGTGCATTGTCAAGCACGTTGATCATCACTTGCTCGAACCGCTGCCGATCGATCGCGGCCATGACCGAACCGGGGCACTGGCACACAAGCGACAGCGATTTTTCCTGAAACGCGGGGCGCAGTTTTTCACACAATTTTGTCAAAAACGAACAAAGATTTGTCGGTTGCTTTTCAATCTGGAACGAGTGTTGCTCCAGTTTGGCTAATTCAAACAAATCTTTGACCATCTTTTCGATCTTTTCCGCTTCTTCGTAAATGATCGCCATATAGTTCGCCCGCTGCTCCTCAGACAGATGCGGACGCCTAGCAATGTCGGCGTATCCTTTCACATACGTCAGCGGCGTGCGCAATTCGTGAGAGATGCTCGCTAAAAATTCGCTCCGCTCTTGTTTCAAATACGCCAAATCGTTGGCCAGCGTTTGAATCGCTCTCCCGAGTTGCGCCAGCTCGTCGTTGCCTTTCATCTCGAGGCGGACGGAAAAATCCCCCCGGCTGAGCGCCTCGGTCGCCTGTTTCATGCGAAGGAGCGGCATCGTGATGGCGCGGGAGAAAAAGGCGATGGTCAACACGGTGATCGCCACCGACAGCACGCCAACGACGATAAAATGATGCTTCAGTTTATACACCATCGTCCGGATCGAGCGGGTGTCTTGAAACATATACACATATCCTCTTGTTTCACCCCTGATTTGAATCGGGCTGACGGCGGCGATATGCGATGCCCGCTTCCAGTCGGTTTCGACCATCATTCCCCGGCGGGGAATATGGCGACCGTTCGTTAAAGGAATGATGCGCTTGGCAAACGGAACAATGCCGCTAGAAGCCGATACAATCCGGCGCCGGGCGTCAGTGATGGCGACATCGGTTTCCGCCTCTGATTCCATCATCACGACATGCGCCAACGTCGTTCGATCGTTATTTTTCTCCAAGACGTTGCGGTGGCTGTTTCCCCGCGCCAACAGCTGCGCGAATTCTTCCTCGATGCGCGCATGGACGAGCGTAGCGTAGAGGGAAACGAACAGCACCATTTCAATGGCCAAGACAAAGGCAAAAAACAGCATTCCGAGTTTCCATGACAGTTTTCGCACGGATTCCTCTCCTCATCCATCAAGCCCGAGTGTCATTTCAATTTTACTATTTTATTTGGCAAATGTGCAGAAAGTGTGGAGATGCGGCTTTGCGCCGCGCCAAGGCGTCTTGTCCTGCCAAGGAGACAAACCTTGGCGGATGCGTCTTTTTCCTTCTTCCTTTATACTAAGAAGCAGACTGTGCTCATGTAGAGACGACAGGTAGCGTCAAAAGTTCTATGAAAACTCCACACAGATCATCCCATTGAGCATCGTGGGGCATGCGGAGGGCCGGATTCGCCCTTGACCAACACCCGCC
>NZ_PIJG01000072.1:0-9877 GCF_002809955.1 Geobacillus sp. Manikaran-105 | reverse complement strand
CGCTTACGATATTAATTCCTGAAAATGGTTCGCTAACTAGTGATTGACAACGCCCGTAGTGAACCGAAAAAATGTTCTCCACAAAGTCTTGACTGACTCGGCGCGCTGTTGCTTGTTGACATGGGATCGCTTGTGTCGTTTTCGAACTTTTTGGAAAAAGAGCTCGCTGTTCCGGTGCGGGTGATTTCCGCCGCCAGCACGCCGCATGTGCTCGAAGCGGCTCGCAAGGCGATGCTTGGCTATGCGCTCAATGACATCTACGAAGAAGTGAAAGCTGCGGCGCCGTTTTACGTTCGCGGGCCGCTTTGGGAAGAAGAAGCAGCGGATCAGGACATGCTGGCGATCGTCACCGCTTGTTTTACTGGAAAAGGAAGCGCGCTGGCGCTAAAACATATATTGGAAACTTATTTGCAGCTCGATGAGCGAATGTGGCGCATCATTCCGATTCAAATGTCAGATGTAGAAGAAGCGCGGCAAACCTTGTCCAACGTAGCAAAACATTTCCGCATCGTTTGTGTCGTCAGCCATCTTTGTCTTGATGAGCGAATCCCGCACTTTTCTCTTGAGGAAGTGCTTAGCCTGAGAGCGATGAAAGAAATACAAGCGTTAGCCGATGTCGAGGAAATTCACCTGCATATGGCAAGAGAGCTGTCCGGCCATCTTCGCCACCTCTCACCGGCAAGGGCCATTCCTGCCATTCGTACTGTGCTGGCGGCGATCAGCCGGGAACTCGGTCTTGAATCGGATGGTCGCGATATGGTGGGGCTTGTCTTTCATCTATGTTGCCTGCTCGATCGTCTTCTTTCCGGAGAGAAGACGAACAGCGGGCGGGGGGCGGTGGTTGCATGCGGACATGAAGAGGGGCCGCTCTACCGGACTGTCAAAGAGGGATTGTTTCCGCTTGAACAGCAGTACGGTGTTTGCATCGATGAAGATGAACTGTGTCATATTGTTCACTTTTTTCGCTCGTTGCAAGGAAAACGAGATGGATAATGTCGTGATTAATGAAAACGCTTCCATTACACAGTTTCCGTTCGTTGACACACAACCGTTCCATCCGCTTCAGCGCTGTCTTTTTGACGTTGGCATGGAATTTGCTTAAACCATAATGAACAATGGCCAAAAAGGAGGAGAAGGTGGATGAACATTTTACTCATTTGCGCTGCCGGCATGTCGACGAGTTTGCTTGTGACGAAAATGCAAGAGGCGGCAAAGGAACGGGGGATTGAAGCGAATATTTGGGCTGTCTCTGCCGACGAGGCGAAAGATCATTTCGATCGAGCGGATGTCGTACTCATTGGTCCGCAAATCCGCTACAAGTTTGTCGCATTGAAGAAAGAAGGAGAGGCGCGCGGCATTCCTGTCGACGTCATCAACCCGGCCGACTACGGGCGCGTCAACGGCGCTGGAGTGTTGGATTTTGCACTGCGGTTAAAAAAATAAGCAGGGGGTAGAGGTGGATGGATCGGTTCATTCGGGTGTTGGAAGAACGTGTGATGCCAGTGGCCGGCAGAATCGCTGAACAGCGCCATTTGCAAGCGATTCGCGACGGGATTATTTTATCGATGCCGCTCTTGATTATCGGGTCTTTATTTTTAATCATTGGCTTTTTGCCGATTCCGGGTTACAACGAGTGGATGGCGAAATGGTTCGGCGAACATTGGCTTGATAAGCTTCTCTATCCGGTTGGAGCGACGTTCGATATTATGGCGCTTGTTGTCAGCTTCGGGGTCGCCTACCGGCTGGCGGAAAAGTATAAAGTGGATGCGCTGTCCGCCGGGGCGATTTCACTGGCCGCTTTTTTGCTCGCAACCCCCTATCAAGTGCCGTTCACGCCGGAAGGAGCGAAAGAGGCGATCATGGTCAGCGGCGGCATTCCGGTACAATGGGTTGGCAGCAAAGGGTTGTTTGTTGCCATGATTTTGGCGATTGTGTCAACCGAAATTTACCGGAAAATCATTCAAAAAAATATTGTCATTAAACTGCCGGACGGGGTGCCGCCTGCTGTGGCCCGCTCTTTTGTTGCCTTGATTCCGGGAGGCGCCGTTCTCGTCGTTGTCTGGATAGCTCGCCTTATTTTGGAAATGACACCGTTTGAAAGTTTTCATAACATTGTATCTGTCCTCCTGAACAAGCCGCTCAGTGTGCTTGGCGGCAGTGTATTTGGCGCCATTGTCGCTGTGCTGCTTGTGCAACTGCTATGGTCGACCGGGCTGCACGGAGCGGCCATCGTTGGCGGGGTCATGGGGCCGATCTGGCTGTCGCTGATGGATGAAAATCGAATGGTGTTCCAGCAAAATCCGAATGCCGAACTGCCCAACGTCATCACGCAACAGTTTTTTGATCTTTGGATTTACATCGGCGGTTCAGGTGCGACATTGGCGTTGGCGTTGACGATGATGCTTCGGGCCCGCAGCCGGCAGCTGAAAAGCTTAGGTCGGCTGGCGATCGCGCCTGGCATTTTCAATATTAATGAGCCGATCACGTTCGGCATGCCGATCGTCATGAACCCATTGCTGATCATCCCATTCATTCTCGTGCCTGTCGTGCTTGTGATTGTTTCCTACGCCGCAATGGCGACTGGGCTTGTCGCTAAACCAAGCGGGGTGGCCGTGCCATGGACAACACCAATCGTGATCAGTGGCTATTTAGCGACGGGGGGCAAAATTTCCGGGAGTATTTTGCAAATCGTCAACTTCTTCATCGCGTTTGCCATCTACTATCCATTTTTCACGATTTGGGACAAACAAAAAGCGGCCGAAGAGCAGGCCGATCCAATGATTGCAAGCGGAGCGGGAACAATGCACTCGCTGTAAATCAAGGAGAGGAACGAAATGCCGCGCTATTGCATAGTCAACGCCGATGATTTCGGTTACTCGAAAGGGGTCAACTACGGAATTTTGGAAGCGTTTCAGAACGGTGTCGTCACGTCGGCGACGCTGATGGCGAATATGCCAGCGGCAGAACACGCTGCCCGGCTGGCGAAGGAACATCCAGAACTCGGCGTCGGCATTCATTTTGTGCTGACGTGCGGCCGGCCGCTGGTCGATGTTCCGTCGCTTGTGAACGAGAACGGGGAGTTTCCGCGGCGCGGGGAGGTGCTTGCCAGCGCTAGGCGCAGCGATATCGAGCGGGAGCTTGCTGCCCAACTGGAGTGTTTTTTCTCGTTCGGGCTCTCTCCAACGCATATCGACAGCCATCATCACGTCCATGAGCATCCGAATGTGTTTCCAGTTGTGGAACAATTGGCCGAACGTTATCGGCTGCCGATCCGCCCGGTGCGGACGGCACGGCCGCATCAGCTGGCAACCGTCGACGTCTTTTTTCCGGATTTTTACGGCGATGGACTGACGAAAGACCGTTTTATCTCGCTGATCGACCGAATTGGCGACGGGCAGACGGCGGAAGTGATGTGCCACCCGGCTTATATTGACGCCCCTCTCGCTGCGGGAAGCTCTTATTGCCGGCAGCGGATCGAGGAGTTGGCTGTACTGACCGATCCAGCGCTTGCTAAGGAGATCGCTGAGCGTGGTGTCCAGTTAATTACGTACCGTGAATTCTATTAACATAGGAGAGGGCGTTATGCAAATGTATGAACAAACCGTATTCCAACTGATTCTTCACGGAGGAAACGGCCGCAGTTATGCAATGGAGGCGATTGCAGCGGCGAAAAAAGGGGAATTTGCCGCGGCGCGCAGGCTGCTTGAACAGGCGGGAGCGGAACTGCAGGCGGCCCATAGGTTGCAGACCGAGCTGCTGCAACAAGAAGCGCGCGGCGGGCAGCCGGTGGTGACGCTTCTGATGGTGCATGCCCAAGATCATTTAATGACGGCGATCACGGTCAAGGACTTAGCCGCTGAATTCGTAGAGCTGTATGAAGCGCTCAAGCAGCAAACAGGCTAATCGTCATCGCCGTCGGCCGGCTTGTTGCCTGGGTGGGGATGATGTCCTTTAATGGAAATGAATCCAAGGCGGGCGGCAATGGGATGTTCTAGAAGACCCCGGTGAAAACGCTCCATTTGCGAGAATCCAAAAGGGATCAGGTTATGGTGTCGCAAGATTTTTCAACATTGAGAAACGCTGTTGGGAGCACCATTTTCCCTTACATCACCCGCCTTTTTGGTTTTACAATAATTTTATTATGTAAACATAAAGACAACAGCCGTTCAGCCCTCCCGGCTGCCGCCGGTCTCGGCTGAACGGAGAAGGAAAACTCCGCTTGTTTGCGTCACATATCGTGGCTTGTGTTGTGCTTTTGCCGCGTGTGATTGCGGTTCTTCACTTTTTTCGAACCGTCAAGCGGCTCCGGCTGCCCAGGATTGTCGCCTTTTGGGGCGTTTTTGCGCATATCTTTGCCGTCATTTTTGTTTGTCATTTGTTGTCCCTCCTTTGTCCGTTAGCATGCGGCGTTGTGCTTTCGCTTATTCGGCGCATAATTTGCGCCCGGTTTGAAACGATAAGTAGTGAACGACCGCGAAGGAGGGACGAGCCATGGTTTACCATAAAACGAAGCAGGACGCGTTTCAAGCAGCGCAAAAGGCGACGATGGAAGCGAAAGAATGGCACGATCACTTGGTGCGTGATCAAGCCGACTACGGCCACCAGCTGGCCCATCTTCGGCAAGAAGTAAACGAGGCGTTCGCACAAATTGAAAACGCGCTCGAAGTTGCCTCGGAAACGCAGCGCGTGCAGCTCGAAAAATTCCGCAGCGATTTGCAGGCGATCGTTGACGAAGTCAATGAAAACGAGTAAGGGAATGCCGGCGGCGGACATTCCCTTTTTTCATGCTATGGCAGTCCGGGATGGCGGAATGGCCGCCATGCTATTGGTTCTTTTTTCGTTTTTTGTTGTTTTGGCGCTGTGCTTCTGTCAGTGGTTCATTGGAAAACTCTTCGTTGTAGCCGGCCCCCATTCCTTGCGCTTTGGCGGCGTTCATGCCAGGGATCACGTGGTTTGCTTTTCGCTTTGCCATTCGTTTCACCTCCGCTTCTAGTTTGCGACGAAACGGGCGCCTTATTCCTCTTTTGCCGCGGTAAGGAAGTAATATGGCGAGACATTGGAAATCATTATTTACACTTGCTCTGTTCTATAATAAGATAAAGTCGTGCCAAACTTTATGGGGATTGGGAGAATTCATGCTATTTTTTCGACTTTTGCGCAAAAAAATAGTATAGTATTATTGTGAAGTGAAGGGGGTTGTACATATGGCGAAACAGGATGTATTCAACGCCCGCTCTTCATTCGAAGTCAACGGTAAAAAATACAATTATTACCGTTTGCAAGCGCTTGAAGAAGCGGGCATCGGCCAGGTGAGCCGCCTGCCGTACTCGATCAAAGTATTGCTTGAATCGGTGCTCCGCCAAGTCGACGGCCGCGTCATTACGAAAGAGCACGTGGAAAACTTGGCGAAATGGGGAACGCCGGAAATGAAAGACATCGACGTGCCGTTTAAGCCGTCGCGCGTCATTTTGCAAGACTTCACCGGCGTGCCGGCTGTCGTCGATTTGGCTTCGATGCGCAAAGCGATGGCCGATTTGGGCGGCGATCCGTACGAAATCAACCCGGAAATTCCGGTCGATCTCGTCATCGACCACTCGGTGCAAGTCGACCGCTACGGGTCAGACGATGCGCTGGAGTACAACATGGATTTGGAATTCAAACGGAACGCCGAACGGTACAAGTTTTTGAAATGGGCGCAAAAAGCGTTTAACAACTATCGTGCCGTTCCGCCGGCAACGGGGATCGTCCACCAAGTGAACTTGGAATATTTGGCAAGCGTCGTTCACGCGGTCGAAGGGGAGAACGGCGAGTACGAAGCGTTCCCGGATACGCTTGTCGGCACGGACTCGCATACGACGATGATCAACGGCCTCGGCGTCCTCGGTTGGGGAGTCGGCGGCATTGAAGCGGAAGCCGGCATGCTCGGCCAACCGTCGTACTTCCCGGTGCCGGAAGTCATCGGCGTCCGCCTGACAGGCAAGCTGCCGGACGGAGCGACGGCCACCGACTTGGCGCTTAAGGTGACGCAAGTGCTCCGGAAAAAAGGCGTCGTCGGCAAATTCGTTGAATTTTTCGGACCAGGAGTGGCGACTTTGCCGCTTGCCGATCGGGCGACGATTGCCAACATGGCGCCGGAATACGGGGCAACGTGCGGCTTCTTCCCGGTCGACGCTGAAGCGCTTGACTATTTGCGCTTGACCGGCCGCGACGAACATCACGTTCAAGTCGTCGAAGCGTATTGCAAAGCGAACGGTTTGTTCTACACGCCGGATGCACCGGAGCCGGTGTTTACGGATGTTGTGGAAATCAACTTGTCGGAAATTGAAACGAACTTGTCTGGCCCGAAACGGCCGCAAGACTTGATCCCGCTCTCGAAAATGAAACAGTCGTTCCGCGACGCGGTGAAAGCGCCGCAAGGCAACCAAGGCTTTGGCTTGACGGAAGCGGACTTGGAGCGGGAAATTACGGTCGAGCTGAACGGCGAACAAGTGAAATTAAAAACGGGCGCTGTCGTCATCGCGGCGATCACAAGCTGTACGAACACGTCGAACCCGTACGTGCTTGTCGCCGCTGGTTTAGTGGCGAAAAAAGCGGTCGAAAAAGGCTTGCAAGTGCCGAAATACGTGAAAACGTCGCTCGCGCCGGGCTCGAAAGTCGTCACCGGCTACTTGCGTGACTCGGGGCTGCTTCCGTATCTGGAACAGCTCGGTTTCAACATTGTCGGCTACGGCTGCACGACATGCATCGGCAACTCAGGTCCGCTTGCGCCGGAGCTCGAAAAAGCGCTCGCGGAAAGCGATCTGCTCGTGACAAGCGTCCTGTCCGGCAACCGGAACTTTGAAGGCCGCATCCACCCGCTTGTCAAAGGCAACTATTTGGCATCGCCGCCGCTTGTTGTCGCCTATGCGCTCGCCGGCACGGTCGACATTGACTTGTTGAACGAGCCGATTGGCAAAGACAAAGACGGCAACGACGTCTATTTCCGCGACATTTGGCCGTCGATGGAAGAAGTGAAGAATGTCGTCAAGCAAGCGGTCGATCCGGAACTGTTCCGCAAAGAATATGAGCGCGTGTTCGACGGCAATCCGCGCTGGAACGCCATCGAAACGACGGATGAGCCGCTGTACCAATGGGATGAAAACTCGACGTACATTCAAAATCCGCCGTTCTTTGAAGGCTTGTCGCCGGAAGTGCGCAAAGTTGAACCTCTCACCGGCTTGCGCGTCGTCGGCAAGTTCGGTGATTCGGTCACGACTGACCATATTTCGCCAGCTGGGTCGATCGGCAAAAACACGCCGGCAGGCCAATATTTGATCTCGAAAGGCGTCGAGCCGAAAGATTTCAACTCGTACGGTTCGCGGCGCGGCAACCATGAAGTGATGATGCGCGGCACGTTCGCCAACATCCGCATCCGCAACCAAATCGCGCCGGGCACGGAAGGCGGCTATACGACGTACTGGCCGACCGGCGAAGTGATGTCGATGTACGATGCGTGCATGAGATACAAACAAGACGGCACTGGGCTTGTCGTCATCGCCGGCAAAGACTACGGCATGGGCAGCTCGCGCGACTGGGCGGCGAAAGGGACGTTCTTGCTCGGCATTAAAACGGTCATCGCCGAAAGCTTTGAGCGCATCCACCGCTCGAACCTCGTTTTGATGGGCGTCCTGCCGCTGCAATTTAAAGAAGGCGAAAATGCGGAGACGCTCGGCTTGACGGGTAAAGAAGTGTTCGACATTCACATCGATGAAAACGTCAAACCGCGCGATCTCGTCAAAGTGACGGCGACGAACCCGGATACGGGTGAGAAGAAAGAATTTGAGGTCATCGTCCGCTTTGACAGCGAAGTCGAAATCGACTACTATCGCCACGGCGGCATTTTGCAAATGGTGTTGCGCGAAAAATTGGCGAAAGTGAAACAATAACGACAAAAAGCAGGCTCCCATATCGGGAAGCCTGCTTTTATTTTGTGTTGAGCTTTTTCGCTGCGTTCTCAAGCTTGCTTTTTGGATCCGGGGTGAACGTTCCGTCTTGGCCAAAGCCTTGCGGGTTGACGCCCGGCGCCTTCGTGCCGCGGTTTCGGCCGCCGTTTTTGGTCATTGCTCTCACCTCCGCTCT
This sequence comes from Geobacillus sp. Manikaran-105, assembly GCF_002809955.1. NCBI lineage: Bacteria > Bacillati > Bacillota > Bacilli > Caryophanales > Anoxybacillaceae > Geobacillus > Geobacillus sp. Manikaran-105. The sequence continues at coordinate 1,759 of NZ_PIJG01000072.1, read as the reverse complement.
TTACGGATAGTATGGCCACCCTTGGTCAAAATATAAGCAAAGGAGGAAAGCGTGATGAACAAGGGGCTGAAGACGGCGCTCGCGACAATCGCGCTCGCCCAGTTTTTGAAAATCCCGATCAAGCAGTTGGAGACTGGCCGATGGGACTGGCGGCTCTTTTTCGAAACCGGCGGAATGCCAAGCTCCCACTCTGCCGGTGTTTCCGCCTTAGCGACATTTATCGCCCTCGAGCGAGGCGTGCGCACGATCGATTTTGCCTTGGCCGCGTTGTTTGGACTGATCGTCATGTACGATGCGCAAGGGGTGCGGCGCCAAGCGGGCGAACTCGCCCTTCGCCTGAACGAGCTTGCCGAGGAAGTAAAAAAGTTGGAAGGAGACCCAAAACAAACCGTTTATCACAAACGACAGCGGCAGCTGCGCGCCCGGCTCGGACACGAGCCGATCGAAGTCGTCGGCGGGGCGCTCTTGGGCATGGCCGCGGGCGCTTTATCGCATTGGGGTTGTCGGCGCCGCGCCTGACGGCCTCAGGCAGCGAAGCGCGTCAGGCGTCGGCGGCATGGGATGATGACCAACGGAGCGCCTCTAGCCTCCCAAAAACTTCACTGTTTTTCGCTAAGAGCAATCGTTGCGGCTACGATGGGATGTTCCGCTTTTCCCGCCACCGTCTGCCCCAGAGGCGCATGCTTGGCAGTTCGGCGAAAATCATGCCGGCCAAAATCGCAGCGCCGCCAAGCCAGGCCGATGGCGACAGCCGCTCTCCAGCCCAAAGGTAGGCGGTCAAAGCGGCGAACACCGGCTCCATGGCGAAAATCAGCGCGACATGGGCGGGAGTCGTATATTTTTGCACCGCCGTTTGGATGAGAAACGCCGCGGTCGTCGCCAACAACGATGTCACAGCGAGCGCCCCCCATACTTCCGGACGGCGGAGCACCGCCATATTCCACATTTGCGCGGCGTCTTCAAACCAAAAGGCAAAGAAGAAACAGAGGATGCCGACGGTAAAAATTTGCACCATTGTCAACAGCATCGTCGAATACTGAGAGGAATAGCGGCCGGTGACGATAATGTGCATGGCAAAGGAAACAGCACAAAGAAAGACAAAGAAATCGCCCTGATTGAACGACAGCTCCGCTCCCCCTGTCAGCCAATACAAGCCGAACGCGGCAAGTGCCGCTCCAACGACCGCATTCACAGACGGTTTTTGCTTTAAAATCAAAAAGGAAAACAATGGAACGAGCACAACGCTCAGTCCGGTAATAAAGCCGGCTTTCGAGGAAGTGGTATACAACAGTCCGATCGTTTGGAATGCGTAGCCGCAAAACAGCCATAGCCCCATCCACGCCCCAGCGCCGATGACTCGCCATGACAACTGGCCGAAGAGCGGGCGGGAAACGGCGGTGATCCAGGCGAGAAGCAACAAGCCGGCCAAACTGAAGCGAACGGCGTTAAACGACAACGGCTCCAAAAACGAAATGGCATTTTGGACGACGACGAACGTCGCCCCCCAGACGAACGTCACCATTAGCAGACTCAGATCGGCTATGGTTTGACGCTTCAATTCGAATCCTCCCTCTTCATATGCTTGCGCCCCATCTCATTTTGGGTGCTAGCCGCTAGTGTACCACAAGTAGGCCGAAAAAGATAGATATTTTGGAAAAAAGAGTCAGTCAAGACTTTGTGGAGAACATTTTTTCGGTTCACTACGGGCGTTGTCAATCACTAGTTAGCGAACCATTTTCAGGAATTAATATCGTAAGCG